>JBFFPW010000246.1:0-3320 GCA_041573815.1 Desulfuromonadales bacterium | reverse complement strand
TGACCGGCCCGACGTGGAGGCGTCGTGGGCCGGTCTTAAACAAGTGTTGGAGGAAGAAGGTTTGTGTTTTTTGATGGTTGTATGATAACGAAGAAACTCAATAAAAAAAACGTGGGAACCCGTATTTGTTTGATTTGGTCTGTACAGGAATCGACTGTGCAAATGCGCAGGTGAATTTAATGGACTTAGGAGAGAGCGCAGTGCCTGAGAAGGTTTGCCAGTTTGTCGGCATGGGAACCGTTCCAGTCCTTCAGCAAACGTTCCGCCAGGGTTGTACCGCTGGTAGCGATTTCTTCCAGAACATCGAGATAGATGGTTTCATCCATACCGCAGTTGTTGCGGGCTTTCTGTCGCTGTAACCCTTCGCGAGCCAGAATGAGTGCTTCTTTGGCGATATCCTGAAGGGTGTGGCCGGCGTGAGGGGCCTGCAAACCGATCCTCGGGGCCTGCCGGTACGATTCCTGGAGATCGGCAGTTTTGAAAAGCTTCATCGCGTCAGCCTGTGCGGCCGGATCATAGAAAAGGCCTTTCAACAGGGCGGCCGCGGCCAACGACATGTCCGAAGGCAGGGAATCAAGGGAGCGAATTTCCAATTGTGGACGCAGGCGGATTTCCGGGAAAATGGTCGAAAGGTGCAGAACCCAGTCCTCCATGGTTGCCTGAAATTGATCAAAGCCTTCAGACCAGAACCGGGCAAAATTGTAGCGGCTCCTGGTCAGGTCGACATAGCGGCCATCGCGGATGATAAAATACATCGGCACATTGAGGGCGTAGTCGACATAGGTTTCGAGGCTGGCACCCTCATTGAACAGCTCCATGATCAGACCGGTGCGGTCCGGATCGGTCGTTGACCAGAAGGCGCCACGGGTCGAGAGGTAACCGCTCGGTTTGCCATGCATGATCGGCGAATTGGCAAACAGGGCGTAGAGCAAAGGTGAGAGCATCATGCCGAAACGGAGCTTGGTGAGGCAATCGTCATTGTCAGTGAAGTCGAGGTTGATCTGTACGCCGGCACTCAGGGTCATCATCTCACGGCCCTGCCCGCCGACCCTCTTCATGTAGGGACCCATGATCTTGTAACGATCTTTGGGTAACCACTCAATGCTTTTCAGTGAAGAAAAGGGATGGATGCCGAGACCGAGGAAGGCCAGGCCGAGTTCTGTTGCCTGGCTGGAGATTTGCTTGAGGTGGCGGATCAGGTCGCCATGGCAGCAGTGGATGTCGGAACAGAGGGCGCCGGACAGTTCGAGTTGGCCGCCCGGTTCGAGGGTGATGGACGAGTCTTTGCCTTGCAGGGCAATGAGATGGTCATTTTCGTAGATACCGTTCCACAAGTCATCATGCTCGAGCCGTTTGAGCAGTTCTTCAATGATGGGATAGGGGGCGGCTTCGCCGGTTTCCCGGACAATCACCAATTTTTCCAGTTCGGCTCCGATAAATCTTTTTTCCGGCTTGCGGGCTCCGGCGGCAAGATAATCGATCAGCTGCTGCTTGGTCTCAACAGGCTGTGCTGCGGCAGTGTTAGGTTCTGACATATGGCAAGATTAGCACGAAATGATCGGAATGGAAATTCTGATCATAGGTGCCATCAGGTTTTCAGATAAGCCGCAATGCTCAAGGCAATTGTTTCGAATATTTTGGTGAACTCCTCTTCGTTTCTTTCCAGCAGGGTAATCCGGAAACCGAGTTCCGGCGTAAAGAAAGAGGACAGAGGAACCACGCAAATACCGGTCGAAGCGAGCAGATAATAGACAAATCGCTTGTCAAGGCTGGTTCCGGGTTCAGCAACCAGACCTTCGACCAGACTTTTAACTTCCGGAAGCTCGATCGGTAATGTCTGCGTGTCGGTCAGGACACCGCTTTCAAAGGCGACACTCATGTAAAAAGCGCCGTTGGTCCGGTTGCAGCGGATGCCGGGAACTTTGCTCAGCAGGTTGTAAGCGATGTTGGAGAAACGCTCGTACCGCTCAATTCTTTCAGCCAGCCATGAGTCGTACTCCGGGTGGCTGAGGATGGGCGGGATCGCTTTTTGTGGCAGGGTGGTTGAGCAAACCTCGACCATTTTCGAATCGACGATGCTCTGGATGTAACGCTTGAACATCGGATCCTTGTCGGCGTTGTAAACTTCGATCCAGCCGCAACGGGAACCGGGCCACGGCAACTCTTTACTGATGCCTTTCATTGAAATCGCCGGAACGTCGCCGACCAGGTCGGATATCGGCTTGGTCGCCTGGCCGTTGTAAACCAGATTCTGGTAGATTTCATCAGCAATGATGAAAAGGTCATATTCCTTGGCAATGTCGACGATCTCTTTGAGAATCCGCTCCGGCCAGACGGCACCGGTCGGATTGTCGGGATTGATAATCAGGATGCCGGAAATAGCCGGGTTGAACTTGACCGACAGGCGCAAGTCGTCGAGATCCGGGTACCAGTTGTTGTTCGGGTCGAGGCGATAACAGACCGGTTTCTGTCCGGCGTGGGCCGCTTCACCGGAAGAGTGGGTCGAATAGGTCGGGGTCGGTCCGATAACACGTGATTCACGACGCAGCAGACCATATACCTTTTGAATGGCATCACCGAGGCCATTAAAGAAAATAATGTCTTCAGCGGTAATCTGGGTCTTGCCCCGCTTGTTGGTCATTTTGGCCAGGAATTCGCGTGTTTCCGGAACACCTTTGGTGGCGCAGTAGCCGTAGGTGCAGTCCTTCAGCGCCAGATCAGAAACAATCTTTTTCATCCAGTCGGGAATTTTCTCTCCCTTGGCAATCGGATCACCGATATTTTCCATGTTGGTTTTGATGCCGAGAGTTTTCAGTTTGTCGGCAATCTCAACAATAGCCCTGATTTCATAGGTCAGTTCACCGGCACCGATATGGACGATGTTATTACGCATGATGCTCTCCTGTGTAGTCTCTGGTCAGTCGCCAAAGGCGATTTTAAGCATTAAAAAAGGCCATGGTTTCTCTGCCATGGCCTTAAAGTCGGGTTCAACACGTTTGGAGTCAGGCAAGTGGCAGAAAAACAGGTGTGGTTGAGCGCGCGGCCTGCGTTGCGGCCGCCGCGGTGATAGCTCGTGCTGTTTTTGCCAGTGCCAGGTTCATTGCAAACTCCTTATTGGTCGAATGAGTTATCATAGACGCATATTAAAGTCAATATATTCCTTGTCGACCCGCCACTGTTACCCTAGATGGCACCAGATTCTTTAAGCAGATCGGCAACACTTTCGGCCATCTTGACATAGCCTGCCGCGTTCGGGTGGATGGTATCGCTTTTGAGCGCTCGGTCGGACAGGATATCGCTGATAATTTTCTCTTCAATCG
>JBFFPW010000245.1:0-3332 GCA_041573815.1 Desulfuromonadales bacterium | reverse complement strand
TTCAGCTGCCGCTTCGGGGACAACACTGCGATAGGCGACCGGGTCGTCAACGGTCGCTCCAGCTTCTGCCAGTTGCCGCGGAATAACCTCACGGGCCAGCTCCGCCCTCGGGTAAAGAATCCGCTTGCCACCAACGCTCGTGCGCAACATCTCAATAACCCCTTCAGCTCGGTAATCGGCCGGAATCATATCCGGTTTCAAACCAAAAGTCGTCAAGGCCTCAGCTGTTTTCGGACCGACGGTCACCAGCCTCACGCCTGCCAGAGCCCGGGCATCAAGGTCAAGATCGGCCAGCCTGTTAAAAAACGCTTCGACCGCATTGACCGAGGTCAGAATCAGGAAATCGGTTTCGTCGAGACGATCAATGGCCTGATCGAGAGCAACGAATGATTCCGGCGGCACGATTTCAATCATCGGGCAGTAGATCGGTTCGGCGCCAGCTGCCAGCAACTGTTGACCGAACTCAAAAGCCTGGGTAGCCGCTCGGGTCACCAAGATCCGTTTGCCAAAAAGCGGGCGGTTATCAAACCATCGCAAAGACTCCCGATAAGAGACAACCTCACCAACAAAGATGAGCGCCGGCGGTTTGAACTCTTCACGCCGAACAGATTCGGCAATATCGGCCAGGGTTCCGGTCAGCGTTTCCTGTCGCGGCGTCGTCGCCCAACGGACAACGGCCACCGGGGTCTCCGGTGCACGGCCATGGGCAATCAGTTGGTTGCAGATGTTTTCGAGGTTGGCGATCCCCATGTAAAAAACCAGGGTGCCAACCGCGGTGGCCAGCTTGTCCCAATCGAGGCTGGAAAGTTTTTTGGCCGGATCTTCATGGCCGGTGACAAAACCGAGGGTGGTCGTACAATCACGGTGGGTCATCGGAATGCCGGCATAAGCGGCGGCGGCAACTGCCGCTGTCACACCGGGAACAATTTCAAACGGAATACCGGCTTTCGCCAGAACCATCGCCTCTTCACCACCCCGGCCAAAAACAAAAGGGTCTCCCCCCTTGAGGCGGGCGACGACCTTGCCTTCGTTCGCTTTTTCGAGAAGAAGCTGGTTGATTTTCTCTTGCGGATAGTGATGCAGGCCCTTGCGCTTGCCGACATAAATATGCTCAGCCTGCGATGCCTGTTTGAGGAAAAAAGGATTAGCCAGATAGTCGTAAATGACAACATCGGCCCGCTGCAGACAGTCCAACCCCTTGATCGTCATCAGTCCCGGATCACCCGGACCGGCGCCTATGAGGTAGACATAGCCCTGCTTATCGGTCATGCGGTTGTTCCTCTGTGCTTTTGCGGCAAATAGGCAGGATGAGCCTGCCTTAGATGGATCCAAACCTCAATTCTTCGGGCCGATCAAAAGTTGCCAGATGCAAGGCCCCTGAAGGTTGAGAAACGAATCGTAGCGTTCGCTACGTTGAGCGACGAAACCGAAGGAAACGCCGCAGATGGTCGCTTTTCATCGGCCCTCAGACGTCTTCCTTTTCGACGTTAAACGTCTCGCTGTTATAAACCTCGTTGAGGATTTCTCCGGCCCCCTGAATCAAAAGGTCATCGGCCAGAGACGTGCCGAGCTTTTCACACGCATCAACGTGACCGGTCACGGTCTTCTTCAGACAACGGACACCTTCACAATCGGAAACAAAACCGGTCAACGTCAACTGGTCACCACTGATGGTTCCGTGACAGGCAATCGGCACCTGACATCCCCCTTCAAGGCGCCTGAGAAAGGCCCGCTCGCCACGCACTGCCCAATCGGATTCGGCATGATTGAAAAAGTCGATCAAGCTGTTGGTTTCATCATCATCTACCCGGCTCTCAATACCGAGAGCGCCCTGGCCAATCGCCGGAATCGAAACATCGACTGGCAGGTATTCGCTGATCTGCTTTTCGAAACCGAGACGCTTCATGCCGGCCGAAGCGAGAATAACCGCATCGAGATTGTCGTCGGTCAGTTTCCGGATGCGGGTCTGAACGTTACCGCGGATGTCAACCATCTGCAAATCAGGCCGGATGTGTAAAAGTTGTGATTTGCGCCGCAGAGCACTGGTGCCGATCCGGGCGCCCTGAGGCAACTCCTTCCAGGTTGAAACTCCCGGCCGCAGAATGACAATATCGCGAACATCTTCACGCTCGGTGATACAACGCAGGGCCAACCCTTCCGGGAAATAGGTCGGCACGTCCTTCATCGAATGTACGGCGATGTCGGTTTCATTACGCAACATCGACTCCTGTAACTCCTTGGTAAACAGTCCCTTGCCACCGACCATCGCCAGCGGCACGTCGAGAATCTTGTCACCTTTAGTCTTGATCTTGGTCAGAGTTACTTCCATCTCAGGATAGCGCTTTTCCAGCTCCGACTTAACCCACTCGGCTTGCCAGAGAGCAAGGGCGCTGGCCCGGGTAGCGATACGTAAAATCTTTTTAGCCATTCCGATACACCTGTTCCTTATAAATTATGATTCGTTCTCATCGGGTTCATTGTTCATGATGCTCGTATTCGGATCGGGCGGCACCAGATCAAACAAGGCGCGCACGGCATCAACATAGGCATCACCGGTCGCTTCATCTTCCGTCTGCTTTAAGATAGAAATAGGCTGGTGCAGTATTTTGTTGACGATCGCCGAGGTCATCGCCCCGATCGCCTTCTCTTCCTTGGCACTGAGCCCGTTAAAGCGGCCGAGGGTTTTTGCAACTTCAGCCTGGCGGATCTCTTCAAATTTTTTGCGCAGAGCAACGATGGTCGGTACGACATCAAGGTTGCCGAGCCAGTGATGGAACTGACCAATCTCCTGATCAATAATCAGCTCGGCCTTCTTCGCTTCTTTCTGCCGCTCTTTCAGATTGGTCTGCACCACTTCCTGCAGATCATCGACATCATAGAGATAGATGTTGGCGATATCGTTGACTTTCGACTCAATATCGCGTGGTACGGCAATATCGATCAAAAACATCGGCCGGTTTTTCCGTTTCTTGATCACCTCTTCCATCTTCTGATGGCCGAGAATAAAATTCGGGGCGCCGGTCGACGTCAAGACGATATCGGCCTGATGCAGATATTCAGTAAAATTATCGAACGGCACCGGCCGGCCGTTGAATTCAACGGCCAGCTTTTCAGCTCTCTCAAAGGTCCGGTTGGTCACCATGACCGTAGAGACGCCGTTATTGATAAAATGCTTCGCCGCCAGCTCACACATCTCTCCGGCACCGATCAACATAACCGTCTTGTCATTAAGCTGACCAAAAATTTTACGGGCGAGCTCAACCGCAGCAAATGAAACCGACACCGCATTACTGGCAATTTCGGTTTCGGTCCGCACCCGCTTGGCCACCGAG
>JBFFPW010000244.1:0-3335 GCA_041573815.1 Desulfuromonadales bacterium | reverse complement strand
GGTCGTTGTTATGCGTCTGGTTGATGGTGATTTTCCTGACTACAACAGGGTTATTCCGCAAAATAATGAAACAATCATCAAATTACCGCGCGATCTTTTTCTGCGCGCCTTGAAAAGAATGGCCATTCTTTCCAGTGAAAAGTCCAAAGGTGTCAAAGTTGAACTCAAAAAAGGCACATTGGAAATTTCATCATCAAACCCGGAAATTGGTGATGCCCACGAAGAACTGGAAATAGATTATGCAGGTGAAGATCTTTCTATCGGATTTAATGCCCGATATATGATCGATATTCTGCAGGTTCTCGATGGTGATAATATTCACCTGGCGGTCAAGGATAATCTTTCACCAGGTTTGATTACTCCGGAAGATGGTGACGGTTTTCTCGCCGTTGTCATGCCAATGCGGCTATAAAAAAATTCGACGTGAAAAAAGCCTTTTAAGAAGGCTTTTTTCACGCAAGGCAAACAGCTGATATGCAACTGGTACACCTGACGCTTCATGATTTTCGAAATATTGAAGCAACAGAATTACAACCACACCGATACTTTAATGTTTTTTGTGGTGCTAATGCCCAGGGAAAAACCAATCTGCTTGAATCGGTATATCTGCTCGGTAGTTTGAAAAGTTTTCGCTCAGCGCGCAATGAAGAACTGATCCGGCACAATAGCAGCCTGGCCGGAATTAAAGGCAAAGCGAAACAGAACAATGTTGAACACGAAATAAGAGTCGACATCAGTCGCGAAGGCAAACAGGCACGATTTAATGGCAAGGTTGTTAACCAGCCTGATGCCTATCTTAATTGTTTACGGCCGGTTGTTTTTGCCCCCGAAGAAGTCAGCTTGATTAAGGGACCACCGGCCGGTCGGAGAAAATTGCTGGATCGAGCCGTTTTTCAAACGGAAATTAACTTTCTGGCAGAAGTTCATAAATATGATCGGCAGTTGAAACAACGGAACCGCCTGCTCAAGGATGGTTGTGATTCGACAGAGATCGATCCCTGGACAGAGGAGTTGGCTCGAACAGGCGCCCGTATCCGTCAGGCCCGAAGTGCATATTTAACCAGGTTGGTGCCGCGACTGACCGAATGTTATCGACAGATTTGTGGTGAAAAAGAGAAGGTCGACCTTTTCTACAAAGAACAAAGCCTGGATCTTGCAGAGCTGGAAAAAAACTTACGACTGGAGTTTGACCGGCAAAAAGAGCAGGAAAGACGCTACGGCATGACATTGAGCGGCCCACATCGTGACGATTTTGATTTTTTCATCGATGGCCGCCCATTGAAGAGCTATGGATCTCAGGGCCAGCACCGCTCGTTTATCCTGGCTTTCAAGGCCGCACAAACCATCGACTTGCAACAGGTGCACGGAGAACCGCCGGTGCTGTTGCTCGATGACTTGACAGGTGAACTTGACCAGCAGAGGCAGAACCTGTTTTATCAGTTTTTGCTCTCAATGCAGACACAGGTTTTTATAACAACAACAGAAACGCAGCCGTTACTTGATGGCGGCATCAAAGATGGATATTTTTTTCGCGTGGAAAACGGAACATTCCGCGACGACAGTATCTGACGAGGTGGGAATGAGTAAAAAATCATCATCAGATTATCAAGCCGATAGTATCAAGGTTCTGGAAGGGCTTTCAGCGGTCCGCAAGCGGCCGGCCATGTATATCGGTTCGACCAGCGCCCAGGGTCTGCACCATTTGGTGTACGAGGTTGTCGACAATTCAATTGATGAAGCTTTGGCCGGTTATTGCGATGACGTTAAGGTCATTATCCATGTCGATAATTCGGTTACGGTTGTTGATAACGGCCGGGGTATTCCGGTCGATATGCACAAGACCCAGAACAAGCCGGCGGCCGAAGTTGTTATGACTGTGCTGCATGCCGGTGGCAAATTCGACAGTGATTCGTACAAGGTTTCCGGTGGACTGCACGGTGTTGGTATTTCAGTCGTTAATGCCTTGTCGAGTCGACTCGAACTGGAAATCCGTCGTGACGGGAAGATTTATCGTCAGACTTACGAACGGGGCGTTCCGACCGGCCCACTCAAGGAAGACGGGACCACCAAGCGGCGCGGCACCCGGATTCTGTTCTGGCCCGACGAAGAAATTTTTGAAACAACAGAATTCTCTTTTGAGACCCTCTCACAGCGACTGCGCGAACTTGCCTTTCTTAACGCCGGCGTCAAGATTATCATCGAAGACGAGCGGACCGAGAAGAATCATGAATTCCACTATGAGGGGGGGATTCTCAGTTTTGTCGAGTACATCAACCGGGCGAAGGTTGCGTTGCACAGCAAACCGATCTACTTCACCGGCACCAAGTCGGGCGTCGATATCGAAGTCGCTATTCAATACAATGATGCCTACGACGAGAAAATATTTGCTTTCGCCAACAACATCAATACCCATGAAGGCGGTACCCATCTGGTCGGTTTCAAGGCAGCATTGACCCGAACCATGAATACCTACGCGTCCGCCAATAACCTGTTGAAGAATGTTAAAGCAACGATTTCCGGCGATGATTTGCGCGAGGGGATGGCGGCGGTTATTTCGGTCAAGGTCCCGGATCCACAGTTTGAAGGTCAGACCAAGACCAAGCTCGGCAACTCGGAGATCAAGGGTTACGTTGAAACCCTGATGAATGAGAAGTTGGCTGAGTACCTTGAAGAGAACCCGTCAGTCGCCAAGAAAATTCTTGAAAAGGGGATTGAGGCCGCCCGGGCCCGTGAAGCGGCTCGCAAGGCTCGTGATTTAACGCGCCGTAAAGGCGCTCTCGACGGACTGGCTCTGCCAGGAAAACTGGCCGATTGTCAGGAAAAAGATCCATCCCTGTGCGAACTCTATCTGGTCGAGGGCGATTCCGCCGGCGGCAGTGCCAAGCAGGGACGGGAGCGTCGTTACCAGGCGATTTTGCCGCTCAAGGGTAAAATCCTAAATGTTGAAAAAGCCCGTTTCGACAAGATGTTGACATCAAACGAAATCCGCACCCTGATTACCGCCATGGGAACCAGTATCGGTAAGGAAGACTTCGATATCAGCAAGCTCAGGTATCACCGCATTATCATCATGACGGATGCTGATGTCGACGGCTCGCATATCCGGACTCTGCTGCTGACCTTCTTTTTCCGGCAGATGCCGGAGTTGGTTGAACGGGGCCATCTCTATATTGCCCAACCACCACTCTACAAGGCGAAGCGCGGCAAAAGGGAGCTTTATCTCAAAGACGAAGGTGCTCTGCAGGAATTCCTGCTCGACGAAGGGGTTGAGGGGATGACTGTTGAGATGAAAAAGAGCGGCAAGACTATCCGCGGTAAGCAGATTATCCCGACCC
>JBFFPW010000243.1:0-3343 GCA_041573815.1 Desulfuromonadales bacterium | reverse complement strand
TTCAGCAATATAAGCACCCTCGAACAGAGCCAAGGTCAACACGGCGGCGAGAAATGCTTCAAGCTGCGCAACGGGCGTAAGGAAAAAGACAACAAGGGACTGTACCGATACCGGTGTCGCCGCGACAAGATCGGCAATCCCGAATCTCGGCAGAACCTGATCACTGACAAAGAAGTAAAAGAGCAATATCAAAACCAACGGCGGTAAATTGCGCAGCAGACCAACATAGAAGCCACCGACCAGCTGATTAAAAAGGTGGGAACTGACCCGTAGCAAACCGACAATCAACCCGAGAGGCATGGCCAGAAGTAAAGACCAGACGCTGAGTTTTATGGTCATCAACAGGCCCTGCAGTAAAAAATTCACAACCCAGCCCTCTTCGGCATCGATGCGGACAAGGTACTGCGGAATTGCCGACCAGTTCCACTGATAAGAAAGACCGATCTCGATCCGGTAGCCAAACCAGAGGATCAGACTGACAAACAGCAAAAGCAGGATCGAGTCGAGCCGACTCCACTTCAGTTTTTGTTGCCCGGGAAACAAAGCGATTATTCAACCAGCCCTTTCCAATCCTGTGTCGTAAACCAGTAACGATATCGCTCCATCAACCATCCGTCAGCCTCTTGCACCAGACTCCAGTTGTTGAGGAAATTAAGAAAATCAACATCACCTTTGCGGATAGCAAAGCCGATCGGTTCCTTGGTGAAGGTATCGCCCTTGAGTGGAAGGTAGATCTTGTCGGCATATTTGAGAGTCTGGAATTCAGGAAAAGGTTGCGAAGCAACCAAAGCATCAGCCCGGTTGTTCAAAACCTCCTGCAAAGCCTGACCTTCGTCATCGAACAGTCTTAATTCTGCTCTTGGTAAATACTTTTTGGCGGCCATGGCTGCCGTCGTGCCGATCCGGGCGACAATGGTTGTCTGAGAGTTATTGAATTGCTCCAGGCTGTTCCTGCCGCCGGCTTTTTTACTATTCGCCAGAATAGACATACCACTGTATTCATAAGGCTGTGAGAAATTCGCCTTCAGATTCCTCTCTGGTGTGATTCCCATACCACCAATAATGATATCGAATTTACCGGTCAACAACGCCGGAATAATCCCGGACCATTTAGTCGGCACAAAATCAACCTGGACACCCATATCTGCCGCTAACTTTCGGGCAACATCAATTTCATAACCGACGAAATTGCCTTTCTTGTCTTTCATCGCCCAAGGGACAAACGTTGAGAAACCGACGCGTAAACGATTTTTCTGCAATATTTGTTCAAGGGTGCTTTGTCGAGCCAATTCCCTTCGCGTATCATCTGCCAGAACCGGCACGGAGAGGAGCAGGACCAGAAAAACCACCAACAGACCAACAATTCGATTCATTAGATTTCTCCCGTTGCGTGAAGTTTATGTTTTAAAGTTAACCAGCCGCCATTCCAGAAACCGAACCATGGCGGACATGGCAATCGTCAAAAGAAGATATATCAACGCGACCGTTATCCAGATTTCAAATGTCAGGAAAGTTTCGGCGACGATCTGCTGTCCCCGCATCGTCAGATCATATATAGCAATTGTCGAGACCAGCGCTGAATCTTTGACCAGTGAGATCGATTGGCTGGTTAGAGGGGGTATCATCTGGCGGATGGCCTGCGGTAATACAATATATCGGTAACAATGCACCGTACTCATACCAAGAGCCCTGGCCGACTCCCATTGGCCTCTCGGAATACCAAGGATGCCGGCCCTTATAATCTCGGAAGCATAAGCTCCTTCAAACAGGCTCAATGCCAGAACCGCCGAGGCAAATCGGCCAATATCGAAAATCGGTGCCAGGACAAAATATACTACGAAAATCTGCACAAGCAGCGGTGTGTTGCGAATCAGTTCAAGGTAGGCATTCGCCAGCAACTTCCCGACAGAACTATTCGACAACCGCAACAAGGCAGTTAGCATGCCGAACCCGAGCGAAAGAAGAAGTGAGCAGAGGGTGATTTGCAGAGTCACCAGCAATCCCTGCAGAAGCGGCCCTGGCCTTACTCCGGATATATCATCAACCAGCAGATACCGGGGAACCCGGAACCATTGCCAGTTATAGCCAATCGATTCAGCCCCTGAATAAAGGAAATTGCCGAGCAATAACACCAACAGGGTGAACAGGGCCATTTGTATCAGGATGATTGGTCGTAATAAAGATGGCATAACAGTCTGTATAAGAAAATAGTGTTCAAAGATATTGCAGAGATAATAACATGTTTCCACGACAGATTTTACGGGGTAAAATATTTAAGCAGGCAATCCCGCAAAAAGAACAGGTACTTTATGAACCTTACGTGCAAATCGATCGGTCAGATCAGAACCCCATACCAAACTATGGATGAATGCCCACGTAACGTTGAAGTAGATAGTCTACCATGTAAAATTGTTCTGAATAATGATCTGGAAGACGGTCTTTTCGGACTTGCTGCCGGCGACCAGATTCTGGTGCTGTACTGGATGGATAAGGCTGCATTCACTAAGCTTCGCCTCCCCTCCCGCAAAACCGGTGAACTCAGGGGAGTTTTCGCTCTACGAACTCCGCAAAGACCCAACCCGATCGGCGCGGCGGTTGTTACTATTACAAAGATTAGCAATAATGAAATAACCGTTGCGGGACTTGATTGTCTCGACAACACCCCTTTACTTGACATCAAACCCGCAATGGGTCGGGAACAAAATCCATGGATATAATGACAACCAAAAGATGCCAATGGGCCGGTGATAATTCATTAATGGTAGAGTATCATGACAAAGAATGGGGAGTCCCGGTTCACGATGACCGCACGCTCTTCGAGTTTTTGACTCTGGAAGGTGCTCAGGCCGGTCTCTCGTGGCAAACCATTCTCAACAAACGGGAAGGATATCGGCAGGCTTTTGCGGACTTTGATCCAGCTAAAGTTGCCCAATTTACAGCGGAAGACGAAGAGCGACTTCGGCAAAACCCGGCCATCGTCCGTAATCGACTTAAAATAGCTTCCACTGTCAATAATGCTCGGACCTTTCTTGAGGTACAACAACAATTTGGCAGCTTCGATTCTTATCTCTGGCGTTTTGTTGATGGTAAATCAATCCAGAACAACTGGGAGGTTTGGCGCGACATCCCTGCCCAGACCAAAGAGTCGGAAGCGCTGAGCAAAGACCTGAAAAAACATGGCTTTCGCTTTGTTGGCCCGACCATCTGCTATGCCTTCATGCAAGCCGTCGGCATGGTCAATGACCACACTGTCGATTGTTTCTGTTTCCAGAATCTCAGCGATGGCTCTTAACCATCGGTTCAATTCTCAACCATAAATCAAAATTTCAGCCAGGGAAAAGCG
>JBFFPW010000242.1:0-3346 GCA_041573815.1 Desulfuromonadales bacterium | reverse complement strand
CCGGTCTCGATGTGATTAATGTTCCGGGAGCAACCGGCTATATTGATACCAATTATCTTGGCAAGGCTGAGGCGGCTCTTGAATCGTTGAAAACCCGTGATTTTGTCTATGTGCATATTGAAGCACCCGATGAAGCAGCTCATAGCGGCAATCTTGAACATAAACTTTCGGCTATTGAGTCTTTTGATCGCGACGTCGTTGGTACTGTGCTCGACGGTCTTGATTCGTTTAATGATTATCGGGTGGTGGTCTTGCCAGATCATCCGACACCCGTCCGCAAAAAGACCCATACGTCTGACCCGGTTCCTTTTGCCCTGTACGGATCAAATGGACAGTTCAAACCAGTAAAAGAGGCTGCCTGTTACAGTGAACAGGAAGCCAAGGCCAGCGGTCTCGTCTTTAACCCCGGTTATAAGTTGATGGCCGAGTTAACCAGGAGTTAAACATGGTGACGGTCGAATTCATCAAGCTTGAAAAAGCCGAAAAGGCACGCTTTCTCTGTGAGCTTTCAGAAGAGTTCCTGTCAGAGGGCAAGCGGGTGTTGATTGTTGTTCAGGACGACAACCAGGGAGTTACGCTGGATCAATTTATGTGGGGCTGGAAAAAAAATGCTTTCATTCCGCACGCCTATGATAATGGGGCGGTCGAGTGTATTGATGAACCGGTTGTTATTGCGACGGCTGAAGAAAACACCAATGGTGCCAATGTGCTGATTATGGGACGGCCCTGCAGTCACGAGTTTATGAAACGTTTTCAGCATATTGTCGATTTCGCTGAAGTTTATGATGACCAGTTGGCTGATGCTTCACGACAACGTTTTACCCGTTACCGCGAGGTCGGATTGGCTCCACGATTACGGCAATAAAAATGGCGGTCAATTCATAGTTGATCTGACAATATCCTGTAATATGAATAAACCGTCGAACGGCCAACGTGCTCTTCGGCGGTTCTTCAGTCATGGCGATGATGATGAATATAAACAATGATAATATCCGTGTCGTTCTGGTTGAGCCCCAGGGGAGCCTTAATATCGGCTCAGTTGTGCGGGCGATGGCCAATTTTGGCTTTGAAAAGCTCCGACTGGTGAATCCACAGGCGGATCACCTCGGCCTCGAGGCACGACGGATGGCTGTCAAAGCGGCCCCCCTCCTGGAACAGGCAGAAGTATTTACCAGTCTCAAGGCGGCCCTTGCCGATTGTCAAATGTCGCTCGGTACGACCCGCCGGTTCGGGAAATATCGCGAGGATTTCCTTCATCCGGATGAAATAGGGTCTTTTATCGCGCCGTCGACTGAAATTGGCGCCGTGTCACTGGTCTTTGGCCGTGAAGATAAAGGTTTGTTGACTGAGGAGCTTGATCTTTGTCAGCGTTTTATTACCATTCCGACGAATGATCGCTTACCGTCCATGAACCTGGCCCAGTCGGTCAGTATCTGCCTTTATGAACTCTCCCGCGCTGGTTATAATGGTGATGTCCGTCATGGCCGGAAAAAATTGGCTGATGGGAAGACACTGGAATCATTATATGATCATATGCGCCGGTGCTTGCTGGATATCGAGTATCTTGATCCGCAGAACCCCGAGCATATACTGCACACCTACCGACGAATTTTTGGCCGTGCTTTGTTGAATGACCGCGAGGTCCGGGTTCTGCGTGGTTTGTTCAGTCGGGTTGACTGGGTTGAGAATGATCGTCGTATAGCCCGAGGACTTATAGACAATGAGTGAATCGTTAATTGCAACACACAGACTTGAAAATGGCCTTGAAATTTCATTCCATGATCAGGGCAACCGATATTTCGGTGATTATCACCAGGTGAAAATCATTGTCAGCTGTCGAGTTGTTTTGAACAATGACCTTCTGTCGAGTCATCTCTCATCTGAAGATCTGCAAAAGGCGACCCAGCTTTTCGGTGACCATGTTGAATACAAGCGGATCATCAAACAGATGGGAGTCGCTGGCGATGATGTTGAACAGGTCAAGGCATCGATGGTGGAAAACTTTATCGAAAATGCTGCGAATTACATGCAGTCGGAAGATTTCGCATCACGCTTTGTTGCCCGGCGCCTGACTGAACATAGGAACAAGAGTCGTCTGCATCTGGTGGGCTATGATTGATCTGAAAATTGAAAATCTTGTGCAGGGTGGTCGTGGTGTTGGTCGCACAGAAGGGAAGGCCGTTTTTGTTCCCTATACCCTGCCAGGGGAGATGATTCGTTGCCAAGTCACCCGTGACAAGAAAAAATACAGTGAAGCTGAGTTGGTTGAAGTCCTGGAACCGTCGCCGCAACGACAAGTGCCTGTTTGCCCGGTGTTTACCGAATGCGGCGGCTGCCAATGGCAGCATCTGTCGTACCCGCAGCAATTAACCTGGAAGAACCAGCTGTTTCGTGAGTCGATGTTCAGGGCGATGTCCCTTGATGAATCTTTGTTCGAACCGATTGTCGCCTCCCCTGGTGCGTTGAATTACCGCTGTCGGGCGCAAATCAAATGCCGGAAAACTGTTGATGGATTTGTCGCCGGCTTTTATCGATCGGGAACTCATTTCGTCGTTGATATCGATCAGTGTCCCTTGCTGGCGCCGGATTTGAACCGGTTGCTGGCACGCATCAAGCCTCTTTTTGCCCGGTATCAGTTTGCTCACCGGGTTCCGCAGCTTGATCTGTCGGTCGATGATGGTGCCCGGTTATCATTGACTGTCCATTTCATGGATGATGACCATTCCTCCCTGAAGGTGTTGCTGGCTCCGGTTGCGGAAGAATTGCATTGTTCGATGTACGTCCGGAAGAGTCGCAAGAAAGGTTTGATGGCGCTTTTTCCGGGAGCGCGACAGAAAATTAAACCCCTGGCAGACGATGCGATGGAACTGCAATATCCGCCGGCCGGATTTGTCCAGGTGAATCTCGACCAGAACCGCACCCTGGTTGCAGATGTCCTGGAGCAGATACCCGCGGGCACCAAGGTCATGGACCTTTATTGCGGTATTGGTAATTTTTCTCTGCCGATTTCCCGTATCGCATCCACGGTTGTCGGTGTTGAGGATTATGCCCCGGCCATTGAGTCGGCCAGGGCAAACTGTCGTGACCTGGGTGTTGAAAACGCCGAGTTTGTCGTCGCTGACGCAAGTTACGGACTTCAGAGCCAATGGGGCGAAGGTTTTGACCTGGTGCTGCTTGATCCGCCACGTGCAGGCGCATTTGATGTCGTCAAGCAGTTGGGTGTACTGAAGCCGCGCAAGATCGTTTATGTTTCTTGTGACCCGATGACCCTTTCCCGGGATGTTCAGTATCTCCTCGCAAACGGCTACAGGGCGGTCCTGTTTCGTGCCTATGATATGGTGGAATT
>JBFFPW010000241.1:0-3348 GCA_041573815.1 Desulfuromonadales bacterium | reverse complement strand
CATGCGAGACGGCGTCGGCCCCGTCCTGGGCGGCAATTTCCATCTGGGCCTTGGAGATCAGCGGACGGGCGATTGAGGTGCCGAGAAAGTAACGTCCTTCGTAGATGGCGTTGGCCCGAAACATCGGGAATACGAAGTCTCGGGTAAACTCTTCCCGCAGATCGAGAATATGACAGGCTGATGCTCCGGTCTTTTTGGCTTTTTCCGGTATGCCATCGAGCTCCTCGCCCTGACCGAGGTCGGCCGAGAAGGCAATGACTTCACAACCGTATTCCTCGACCAGCCATTTGAGGATGATTGAGGTGTCAAGACCGCCTGAATAGGCGAGAACCGCTTTTTTGACTTGTTTCGACATTCTGTTTTACTCCTGTTCTGTTAATCTGAATCCGTTTTCTGGATTCTGCTTTAAAGTTTAATCACATAAGTGTTGGCAATCTTGTCATGCAGGCCTTGTTTCTGGGGGTCAAATGCGACCATCAGATAGCCGATGCCGAGGATGATGCCAGAAACAAATTTACCGAGGATCTCTCGAAAGAAGGCACGACCATAGCTGATATGTTGGCCGTCGGTCCGTATGACTTTGACTCGAACCGCCATCTTGCCAGGTGTCTGACCGCTATAACCGGTGAAGAAAACATAGTAGGCCATTGACAGGACGGTTCCGAACAGGCTGTAAACCAGGCTGAGCGCGGTCAATCCCTGTTCGTTCATGCCAAGGCTGACTCCGGAGGTGACGACGCCGAGAAGAACCGAGAGTATAACCTGCAGAATGATCAGGATAACGCAGTCGACCAATGAAGCGACAACACGGATCCAGAATCCGGCTTTTGGCAACGCATCTGCTTCGTTCTTTGCCGAATCCTCTTCGGTGATAACGTTTTCCTCAGCCGGCGGCTCCGGCATGTCAGCGGCGTTGCGGCCGAAAGGGAATGTTTCCTTGCAGCTCGGGCAGGTCACCTTGACGACTCCGTTCGGGACTTTGTCGGGTGGCACCTCTTTGGCAAATCCGCAGTGTGGACAAGAAACAGTTAGCATGACGTTACCTGTTTCCCATTAATGTCGCCATGATCGCTTTTTGCACGTGCAGCCGATTTTCCGCTTCATCAAAGATGACGGAATGTGGACCTTCGATGACCGAGTCCGTGATCTCTTCATCCCGATGCGCCGGCAGGCAATGCAGAACGATGCAGTCGGCATCGGCGGCCGCGACCAGGTCATCATTGATCTGGAACCCGGCAAAAGCTTTCTCCCGTTCTTTCTGTTCCTGCTCCTGCCCCATGCTCGCCCAGACGTCGGTGTTGAGAACATGGGCACCACGAGCTGCTGCAAATGGATCAGATGTGTAGGTGACCCTGGCACCCAAATCTGCTGCCCGCTTCACAACTGTTGCATCGGGCTGGTAGTTATCCGGGGTGGCCACGCGGAGTTCAAAACCGAATACGGCGGCGGCATTGATCCAGCTATTGGCCATGTTGTTGCCGTCGCCAACCCAACAATAGGTCAGCTTGTCATAACCTGCGCCTTTATGCTCAAAGACAGTAAAGAGGTCGGCCATCAACTGGCAGGGGTGGTACATGTCGGTCAGACCGTTAATGATCGGGATATCGGAGCATTCGCCCAGTTCTTCGACGAGCTGCTGGGAAAAGGTGCGAATCATGATGCCGTCACAATAGCGGGACATGACCCGGCCGGTGTCCCTGATCGGCTCACCGCGACCCATCTGGGTTGTTCCGGAAGAGAGAAAAAGGGCGTGGCCGCCGAGCTGAAACATACCGACTTCAAAGGAAACGCGCGTCCGGGTCGAGCTTTTTTCAAACAGCATCGCCAGCGTTTTTCCTTCGAGCAGGCGGTGCGGTTCTCCCCGCTTTTGTTTCTCTTTCAGGTCACGGGTCAATTCGAACATCTGCTCGAGTTCGTCCCGTTTCCAGTCAGTCAGTGCGAGAAAGTCTTTTTGCATTTAAAAACCCCTTATGGCCACCAAGGCACCAAGGTCGCCAAGGAAATCGAAGTCAAAAAATAAGGTTTAAACCGAAAAAAGTTTAAATTTTAGTCTTTCTTGGTGTCTTCGTGGCAAAAGTCTGTGCTTTTGATTTATATCTCTTTCAATATTCCGTCGAGGATATCCATCGCCTCGTCAATCTCTTCTTTTGATACTGTCAAAGGCGGCAGAAACCGAAGGACCGTGCCGACTGTGCAGTTAATCAGCAGGCCCCGCTCAAGAGCGGAGCTGACGATATCACCACCTTCAATGTCGAGCTCCATGCCGAGGATCAGGCCGACGCCACGAACCGTTTTGATGAACGAATATCGCCCGGCCATCTCTTCGAGCTTTTGCTGCAGGTAAGCGCCCATCTGCTGGCAATTTTCGAGGACTCCATCATTGAGCAAGACATCCATGGTGGCAACGCCGGCTGCCGTCATCAGCGGATTGCCGCCGAAGGTCGACCCGTGGGTTCCGGGTCCAAGTGCGGCCGCAAACTCCTCTTTGGCAATCATGGCGCCGATCGGTGGGCCGCCCGCCAGAGCTTTGGCCAGGGTCATGACGTCGGGTTCGACCCCTTCATGCTCGTAGGCAAAAAGTTTACCGGTCCGGCCACAGCCGACTTGAACTTCATCGTAAATCAGAACCAGCCCTTTTTCGTCGCAGACATCACGAACCGCCTGCAGGTAGCCGGATGGTGGTACGTTGACTCCACCCTCGCCCTGGATCGGCTCAATCATGACGGCGCAGGTGTTAGGACTGATTGCCGTCCGCAATGCCTGAATGTCTCCGAAGGGGACATACTTGAAGCCGGGCACCATTGGTAAGAAGCCGGCCTTGACCTTCTCCTGGCCCGTGGCGCTGATGGTGCCGATGGTCCGACCGTGAAATGAAGCGAGAGCGGTGATGACTTCAAACCGGTTCGGTCCATACTTTTCGGCACTGTACTTGCGCACCAGTTTCATCGCCGCTTCATTCGCTTCGGCGCCGGAATTACAGAAAAAAGCTTTATCGCCGAACGAGTTGTTGCAAAGAATTTCACCAAGTTCAATCTGTGGTGGAATATGGAAATAGTTGGAGCAATGCAACAACTTTTCAGCCTGTTCTTTTAAAGCGGCAACAACTTTAGGATGACAATGGCCGATGTTGTTGACGGCCACTCCAGCGAGGAAGTCGAGATAGCTTTTGCCGTCGACATCCCAGAGCCGGCTGCCTTCGCCTTTGACCGCAACCAACGGATAACGGCCGTAAGTCCGGGTGATACAGGCCTCGCCTCTCTCTATCCATTCATTCTGCGTGCTCATTTGAACCTCGCAACGGCGGTGCCGATACCATGGTCAGTAAATATTTCGAGCAGGCAGGCATGT
>JBFFPW010000240.1:0-3350 GCA_041573815.1 Desulfuromonadales bacterium | reverse complement strand
GGTTCCGGTCAGCGTGGCAATGCCATGGATGTTCTTGAAGCCGCTGGCATTGATTATGATAAAGACCTGAAAGCTGAAGGTCTCAAGGCTGCGGAAGCTGCTAAAATGCTCCAGGACGGCCGCATTGATGCCTATTTCTACACTGTCGGCCACCCGAACGGTTCCTTTAAGGAGGCAACCTCTGGTGCCCGGAAGACGGCATTTGTTCCGATTGATAAAAAGGTTGTCAACAAGCTTGTTAAAAAATTCTCCTACTATGCACCGTCGGAAATTCCGATCTCCTTTTACCCTGGCGCCGCCAACAAAGAGAATGTTCCGGGTTTTGGTGTAAAAGCAACCTTCTGTACTTCGGCTGATGTTGATGAGAAAATCGTCTACGCCATCGTCAAGGAAGTCTTTGAAAATTTTGAAGATTTCAAACAGCTGCACCCAGCCTACACGGTTCTGACCAAGGAAAGCATGTTGCAGGGCCTTTCCGCTCCGCTGCATCCTGGTGCTGTCAAGTACTACAAAGAAGCGGGTCTAATGAAGTAAATAGCAACCTGATGCGGGGCACGGCTGAAACCGTGCCCCGTTTTTTGTTTTCCTGTGGTGTCTTTGCACCCTGCAAAAAAAATGAGGGGATTCCATGGTTGACGAACACGTGAAATCCGAAGAAATGTCGGAAGAAGAGGGCCTGGCTGAAGCGCAACGAATAAAAGAGGAAGAAGAGCTCGGTCTTCGTCGGCCACAGGGCTGGCAGAAATACCTGGTTCCGGTAATCGCTCTTTGCTGGTCCTTGTTTCAACTTTCCCTCTCCAGCTTCCTCCTTCTCGATTCGACTTATGTCCGGGCAATACATCTCGCTTTTGCCCTGTTTATCGTTTTTGTCTCGTATCCGACCTTACATCGCAAAGTTGAGACTCCCGGTCTTCGTTGGTTGAGTGAAACTCACAAAATTCCGATCGCTGATTTCCTGCTCGCGGCGGCCGCGACCATTGGGGCGCTCTATATCGTTATTGACTACGAGGGATTGTCATCACGGATGGGGGCGCCGATCGCCCGTGATATGATCTTCGGTGTTCTGATCGTTTTGTTGCTGCTTGAAGCTGCTCGCCGAGTCATTGGCCCAGCCTTGCCGGCAATTGCAATTTTCTTTACCGTGTACTGTTTTTTCGGCCCGTACTTTCCTGACTTTATTGCTTTCAAGGGGGTCAGTGTCTCGCGCTACCTCGGGCAGATATCATTGAGTACCGAAGGTATTTTCGGTATACCTCTTGATGTTTCGGCCCGGATTGTTTTCCTCTTTGTCTTGTTCGGGGCGCTGCTCGACAAGGCGGGTGCCGGTCGTGTCTTTATCGATCTGGCGATGAGTCTGCTTGGACGCTACAAGGGCGGCCCGGCCAAGGCGGCGGTCCTCTCCAGTGGCCTGACAGGCCTGATTTCCGGTTCCAGTATTGCCAATGTCGTTACAACCGGCACTTTTACTATTCCGCTGATGAAAAAGGTTGGCTATCCAGCCAAGAAAGCGGCGGCAATCGAGGTCGCGGTCAGCACCAACGGACAGTTGATGCCTCCGGTCATGGGTGCGGCTGCTTTTATTATTGCCGAGTATGTCAACATCCCTTATCTGGAAGTCTGTAAGGCCGCCGCCGTACCGGCCTTCGCTTCTTATGTTGCCCTGTTCTATCTGACTCATCTTGAAGCATCAAAGCTTGGTATGAAAGGTCTGCCCAAAGCCGACCTGCCAGTTTTTTTTCATACTCTCATTAATGGCTTACACTACCTTTTCCCGATTCTGCTGTTGCTCTATGAATTAATCATTCCACGGCATTCACCTGATCTGGCCGCCTTCCGGGCGACCATGGTTCTTTTTGTCATTATGATCAGCCAGCACGCGATCAGGGCCAAGATTCACGGTGGCAACATCGGTGAAGGGTTTAAGCTTGGGCTCTACGATATTGTCAACGGTCTGATCTCCGGTGCCCGAAACATGGTTTCTGTTGCTGTTGCAACCGCAGCTGCCGGTATTATTGTCGGCATCGTTACCATGGGCCTTGGTGGCTTGATCACCGATATTATTGATACCCTCAGCATGGGGAATCTCTATCTCATGCTGTTGATTGTCGCTGGTGCCAGTCTGGTCCTCGGTATGGGCTTGCCGACCACGGCCAACTATATTGTTATGGCCTCTCTGACTGCCCCGGCCCTGGTGACTTTGGCCGATATGCAGGGTTTTGCCGTGCCACTGATTGCCGCCCATCTCTTCTGCTTCTATTTCGGTATTTTGGCCGATGATACGCCACCGGTTGGTTTGGCCGCTTACGCGGCGGCAGCTATCGCCAAATCGGATCCGATCCCGACCGGCATTCAAGGGTTTATGTACGATATTCGAACAGCGATCCTGCCATTTATGTTCATTTTTAATACCGACATTTTGTTGCTGGGGATAAATAATTTCTTCCTTGCGGCCTATGTGTTCGTTATGGTTTGTGTTGGCGCCTGTGCCTTTGCGGCAGCAACCCAGGGTTGGTTCGCAGACCGCAATCGCTGGTATGATCCGATTCTGTTGTTATCTGTTTCGGCGGTTATGTTCCGCCCCGATTTCTTTGCCAGGATCATCGGTATGGAAAACCATATGCTGTTATACTTGGTAGGGGTAGCAATGTACGTTGGGATCTACTGGATGCAGAAAATCCGTATGAAGATTGTTGGTAGTGCGTCACCGGCCTAGGAGGATCGATATGATACCGGAATACAAAACCATTCTGTATGCCACTGACCTGACTCCAAATGCGGCCTTTGCCCTGCGCCATGCTATTGGTATTGCCCGCAAGTATGACGCCCAGGTCAAGGTTCTGCATGTTCTTGCCGAAGTCGATGCGTCGGTGGTGAATTATGTCGCCACGGTGATGGGAGAAGATCGTCTCGCTGATTTTGAATTGCAGCATCACAAGGAAGTCGCTGATGAGATCAAGAAGCGGATTGAATCCTTTGCCTCGGCGGAGTTGAACAGCGATAGCAAGGACCTCGATAGAATCGTCGGAATTACGGCGCGCCATGGTAATCCGATAGCCGAAATTCTCGAGGAAGCCGATGAATGCGACGCGGATCTGATCGTTGTCGGCAGCCACGGCAAGGGGGCGCTCTCCTATGCATTTCTTGGCAGTGTTGCTGAAAAACTGTTGCGCAAATCGCACCGGCCGGTATTGGTGGTGCCGCTTGAAAAATAACAGTGAATTACGAAAAGATAAAAGGCCGCCTCAAAATCGAGGCGGCCTTTTTTTGTTCTGTCTGAAACGCTTTAGTACGACCTTGGCGATTACATCTCGAGGAGCATTTCTTCGGGGTCCTCGATGTATTCCTTGATC
>JBFFPW010000239.1:0-3354 GCA_041573815.1 Desulfuromonadales bacterium | reverse complement strand
GCGTGGTGGTTGAGCAGATCGTCCGGCCGACCGGTCTGATTGATCCGCCAATTGAAATCCGGCCGGCATCCGACCAGGTTGATGATTTGATCGGGGAAATCCGCTTGACGGCGGAGAAAGGCGACCGGATTCTGGTGACGACCCTGACCAAGCGGATGTCCGAAGACTTGACCACCTATCTCGATGAGTTGGGTATCCGGGTTCGCTATCTTCATTCCGACATCAAAACGATTGAACGGATGCAGATCATCCGTGACCTGCGCGAGGGGAAATTTGATGTGCTGGTCGGTATCAACCTGTTGCGCGAGGGGCTTGATATCCCGGAAGTCTCGCTGGTCACCATTCTCGATGCCGACAAGGAGGGTTTCCTGCGTAGCGAGCGGGCGCTGATTCAAACCTGTGGTCGGGCGGCGCGTCACGTCGATGGTCGGGTCATCATGTACGCTGACAAAGTGACCCGGTCGATGCAGGCCTGTCTTGATGAAACCGGCCGCCGTCGGGCAACCCAGTTGGCCTATAATAAGAAGCATGGCATCACCCCGGAATCGGTACGCAAGTCGATGCGGTCAATTCTCGAAGACCTGTCCGAACAGGATTATGCCAGTGTTGCTGCTGAAACAGTGGCCACCTATGGTTCGCTGGCTGAGTTACAGAACGAGATAGAGTCCGTCCGGCAGCAGATGCTCGCCGCCGCCGCCGACCTTGAGTTTGAGAAAGCGGCTGAACTGCGCGACAAACTGTTGGAGTTGGAGAAGGTTGAACTGAAGCTGCGCGATGGCTGATTGTCTTGAAAAGATGCGGTCACGCAAACTCCTGTTATAATTGAGGAAACCTAGACGGGAGAGGTGACAATGACAACTCGAAAAGAGCTGGAAAAACAATCAATTGAGGTCGCCGAAGCGGCTCGCGAGACAGAATGGCATCAGCCAAGTTTTGTTGGAGAGCTGTTCATGGGGCGGCTGACCGCCGACCTTATTTTCCCCTTTCCGGAACAGTCCGTTGAAGATCGTGCTGAGGGTGATGCGGTTCTTGCCAAGTTGAAAAAATTCCTTACAGAAAAAGTTGATGCCGATGCCATCGACCGGAAAAAAGATATCCCCAAGGCTGTGCTGACTGGCCTGTCCAAGATGGGGCTGTTCGGTATCAAGTTGCCGAAGGAGTACGGCGGCCTTGGTATGTCACAGGCTAATTACAACCGGATCGTGCAGATGGTATCGAGCCATTGTGCCTCGACTGCCGTTCTGCTCTCCGCCCACCAGAGTATCGGCGTGCCGCAGCCGTTGAAGATGTTCGGCACCGAAGAGCAGAAGAAGAAGTATCTGCCTCGACTGGCCAAAGGCGAGCTCTCGGCTTTTGCGTTGACTGAACCGGGAGCCGGTTCTGACCCGTCGAAAATGACCACCACAGCCGTACTTGAAGATGATGGCGAAACTTACACTATTAATGGTCAGAAGTTGTGGATCAGCAATGGTCCGATCGCCGATCTGCTGATTGTCATGGCGCGGACCAATGATCCATCCGAAGAGCGGCCGGAGATTACGGCCTTTGTCGTGGAAGGAAAAGCCGAAGGTTTAACAACGGCACACCGCTGTGATTTTCTTGGACTGAAAGGGCTGCAAAACGGTCTGCTCAATTTTGAAGATGTTAAAGTGCCGAAGGAGAATATTGTCGAAGGGGTTGGCCGCGGGTTGGCCCTGGCTCTACGGACGCTCAACACCGGACGCTTGACCCTGCCGGCGGCTTGTGGCGGAGCGATGAAGCAGGCTCTTGAGATGGTTATCGAGTGGGCTAACGAACGGGAGCAGTGGGGAGCTCCGGTCGGCCATCATGAGGCCGTCGCCAACCGGACCGCGACCCTGGCCGCTGAGCTTTACGCGGTTGAAAGCCTGACCTGGTTAACTTCGGCGATGGCAGATCAAGCGAAAACTGATATCCGCCTGGAAGCGGCGATGGCCAAACTGTTCTGTACAGAAGCGCTCTGGCGCGGAATTGATGGGGCCCTGCAAACAAGAGGTGGACGCGGCTATGAGACCGCTGATTCACTCGGTGGCCGCGGTGAATCGCCGATGCCGATGGAGCGACTGCTGCGCGATGCCCGGATCAACCTGATCATCGAGGGGACTAGCGATATCATGCGGTTGTTCATTGCCCGAGAAGCGCTTGATCCACACCTCAAGGTGGCCGGAGCCTCGGCGACATCAGACAAAGTCGATTTCATCGGTGCGGCCAAGTTTTACGCCAAGTGGTATCCGATGCTCTGGATTCCGCGGTCACTCGATGCCGGTGTCTCATTGCCTTACAAACTCTCTCGCCATCTGCGTTATGTTGAGCGAGCCTCACGGCGCCTGGCCCGTGATCTCTTCCATATGATCGGACTGCATCGGCAATCTTTGCAGCGTAAGCAGGAGATTCTTGGTCGTATCGTCGATACTGGCTCGGAGCTTTTTGCCATGGTGGCTACGTTGTCAAATACGACGTCCAGGAACGCTCCGGCCAATGCCGAGCAGCTGGCGGATCTGTTTTGTCGCCAGTCGCGGCGGCGGGTTAATGCCATGCATAAGGCAATTTACTGTAATGACGACGTCATCGCCTACCGAACCGCCCGTCAGGTTTTCGATGGGGAATATGCCTGGTTGGATGATAATATCGTTTCAACCTGGCGCAAGGAAGAGAGTTAGTCGATGGTGCAGTCTTACGGTTTGGTTATTCTTGGTTCCGGTACAACTGCATTTGCCGCTGCCCGTCAGGCAGCGGCAAATGGTATGAAGGTACTGATGGTTGAACAAAGTCATCTCGGTGGGACCTGTGTGAACTGGGGGTGTGTGCCGAGCAAAACCCTGATCGACAAGGCTGAACTCTACTTTGCCGCGCGTCGCGGTCGAGATTGGGGTTTGAATCTGCACGCCGGAGAACCGAATGCCAAAACGTTGATGCAACTGAAAAAGCAAGCGGTCGAAACGGTCCGCGAAAGTCATTACCAGCAGGAGCTGGAAAAAAATCCGAATATCGATGTTCTGCAAGGCCATGGTCGTTTTATCTCCCGGCATGAAATCCAGGTCGGTGCTGAAATTATCCCTTTTGAAAAAATGCTCATAGCTGTCGGCGGCACGCCGCGGATCATTCCGTTGCCGGGACTGGACAAGGCCAAGTATTTGACCAGCTATAGCGCCCTGCATCTGAATGAGTTTCCGGAGTCGATCTTGATGATCGGCGGCGGTGTGATAGCCCTGGAAATGGGACAGATGTTTGCCCGTTTTGGTACCCAGGTGATCATCCTCGAGCGGGGAGACCGTTTGCTCAGTGAGTTCGACCTGCGTCTGACAAGCAAATTTGCTGACATCCTTCGCAGTGAAG
>JBFFPW010000238.1:0-3356 GCA_041573815.1 Desulfuromonadales bacterium | reverse complement strand
GGTGCCGCTCTCACCCTGAATCAGGATGGTGCCGGCGTCGCTTTTGGCAATTTTGTCAACCATGGTCAGCACGTTGTTCATGTGCCGACTGCGGCCAATGATATGCTCAACCCCGTACTTCTTGCTCTGCTCCGAGCGGAGATGGGCGACTTCCTTCTTCAGCTCACCGGTCTCGAGTGCTTTTTTGATAATGATCGCCAATTCATCGAGATTAAATGGCTTGTTGATGTAGTCGAAGGCGCCGATCCGCATCGCTTTAACCGCCGTCTCGACCACACCGAGAGCCGTCACCATGATGACAATGATCTCACTGTCAATCTCCTTGATTTGCTCAAGGACCTCCAGACCATTGATGCCCGGCAACTGAATATCCAGCAGCACAAGATCAGGCTGGTCTTCCCGGACCAACTTCAAGGCATCTTCCCCCGATGCGGCCTGAGTGACTTCATAACCCTGTTTGGTCAGGTTCTGCTCAAGCGACCAGCGAATCAGGTGTTCATCATCCACAACCAGAATTCTTGTTTTACGCACCTTCGACCTCACTTGTTATGTGTTGTTCGCCGGTTGCTGCCGGCAACAGGATAGTAACTGTTGTGCCTTCTGCGGACTTGCTTTCAATATTGATTTCACCACCATGCTGTTCCAGCAACTGCCGACAGATCGGCAGCCCCAGCCCGGTCCCCTGGGTTTTGGTCGTGTGAAACGGCACAAAAATCTTTCCGAGCTCTGCATCAGGAATACCCGGACCGGTGTCGATGATGCGGACCCGGACATAGTTCTTGCCGTTCTTTTCAGCCGGGTCGGTTTCGATAACCAGGGTGCCGCCCTCTTTCATTGCCTGGATGGCATTCAGAATAAGATTAAACAGAACCTGCTGGATCTGTTTTTCATCAATCCAGACCGGCGCCAGGTCTCGGGTCAGCTCTTTAATACGATGAATATTTTTTGCTTCCGGATGCTGCGAAATAAAGAACAGGGTCGTCTTGATCAGGTTGTTAATGTCGACGTAGTCAAGCTCCGGTTTGCCGGGTCGGCCGAAATAGAGCAGATCGTTGACCGTCTTGTCGAGCCGCTTGATCTGTTGCAGGACCTCGTCGACGATCTGCTTGCGCGGATCATCATCGGCAAAATCTTCAGCCAGAACGGTGATCGCACCGCTGATTCCGGCCAACGGATTTTTAACCTCATGGGCAATGCCGGCTGCCATCTCACCGACTGACGCGAGCCGGTCAGCCCGCTCCATTTGGCGATAATGGTACTGCTCCAGCTCGCCCTTGGTTTTGTCGAGCTTTTCAACCATCGAATTGAAGCTGTTCATCAGCACGCCGATTTCATCGTTACTATCAGCTTCCATCCTGACCGACAGATCGCCACCTTCAACATCCGCCATCTTCTCGACCATCAGCTGTATCGGCCGCTTGACGAAGCGGATCAGGATGAAGGAAATGCCGAGGGACAACAGCAGAACGATGACAATGGTCGAGCCAAAGAAGAACTCCGATGTATCGCGGATACGGCGGGTCATATCCTGCAGGGAAAAGTTCAGGTTGAGAACACCGATGATTTTCCGGCCCTCACCATGGCAGAAGAAACAGCGCTGATCAGACTCAATCGGCCGGACCATGCCAAGGACACCCTCGCCGCCGACCTGATAAATACCGTACTCTTTCTGGTCGGTAAAAAGGGCAAGCTCATCGTTACTGACCTGCGTGCCAATTTCGCTGGGGAAACTCGACTTGAGAATCGTCCCATCCGGATGGAAAATCCGCAAATGGGCAAATTCGTTGGTCTCACCGATCTGTTCAAGGATGGACTGAACATCTTCAGAGTTGCCGATGCTCATGGAGGTAAAAATAGATTTCTCAACGGTGGAGAGGAGCAGCTTGGCACTTTCGCGGGTGGCATCGATGAGATGCTGTTCTTCCCGCTGGATATGGAAGAGCGTAAAGATGCCGATACCGGTTGTCATCAGCATGATACTGAGAATAATGACGCGACTGATGAGACTGTTAAATATCAAGTTTCCTCACCACTGGCCGGTTTTTTCGCAACAGGGTTTTTTTGACTTTTGGGTTCATAAACGAACTCCCAACTGCTGTAACTTTCGGCCCCCTCGAATTTTTCGTACTCCGCAGGGAAGCCATCTTTTTGAAAAGGCTCGAGGTCGCTGCCGGAACGAACTCCGGTGATTCGCCCCGACTTATCCTTGATCACAACCCAGTCTTCACCGGTCATCGGATCAGGATAAAGCTGCCTGATATGTCTTTCCGCCCCGAGAAACCGCGGGTCTTTTAGCAGGTTTTCCAGCTTCTGCAGAAACAGCCCGGCGCCGCGGCCATGTTTGACTTCGTAATAACTCTTGATTGCCAGGCGATACTGATTGCCACGCCAGAACAGTTCAGCCTCATTCGCTCGCTGGGCCACAGTTCTCCAGGTCGATCCGGCGATACCGACGTCCAGACCAAGAACGACAACCATAATCAGAACGATCAGCAGTGCCGCTCCCCGCTCATCGCCAAATTGCCGGGCCCCGGCGGATCTCATTTGCGTTGCAACACCCTTTCCGCCGCCTCAACCAGATGGGCGGGAGTCAAACCATAGTGCGCCAAAAGATCGTCAGCGTTGCCGGATTGGCCAAAGACATCACGCATGCCAACCCGTTCAACCGGTGTCGGACAGCCCTCGGCCAGGACCTCACAGACCGCGCCACCGAGACCGCCAATAATCGAATGCTCTTCGGCCGTGACGATTGCTCCGGTCTGGCGAGCCGCTTGCAGGATCAGGTCAACATCGATCGGCTTGATGCTACCGAGATGAACAACCCGGGCGTCAATATTCTCTTCTGCCAATATCTCGGCCGCCTCGACCGCCTGGGCAGTCATCAGGCCGGTGGTGATAAAAGTCAGGTCGCTGCCCTCACGGACAACCGCCCCCTTGCCGATCGTAAAGTCACAATCTTCTTCGAAGACGACCGGCACCTTGGCCCGGCCAAGCCGAACATAAACCGGCCCATCGTATGCAGCGATAGCGCGAATCGCCGCCGCAGTTTCCGGACCATCAGCCGGGCAGAGAACCGTCATATTCGGCAGACTGCGCATGATGGCCAGGTCTTCGACCGATTGGTGCGAGCCGCCATCCTCACCGACGGTAATGCCGCCGTGGGTCGCAACAATTTTGACGTTCATGCCGGGATAAGCCAGTGACTGGCGGATCTGTTCAAAAGCCCGACCGGCCGCAAAAACGGCAAAGGTCGAAGCAAACGGCAGCATGCCGCCGGCCGCCAGACCGGCCGCCATGCCGACCATGTTGGCCTCGGCAATGCCGGCGTTAAAAAATCGTTGCGGGAACTCCTTGGC
>JBFFPW010000237.1:0-3362 GCA_041573815.1 Desulfuromonadales bacterium | reverse complement strand
CCGGCACCGCTTGGCCCGACCAGGGCTATCACCTCACCCGGGTTTGCATGGAGGTTAAAGTCTGTCAGGACGGGCTCGTCGCCATAACTGAAGGTGACGTTTTCAAAAACAATTTCTCCGCGCGCGCGCGACAGTTCTGTTGCATCGGCCTTATCCATGACATCACGGGGCTCATCAAGCAGGGTAAAGACACCTTCAGCGGCACCAACCGACTTCTGAATAATATTGCTGACCCGGGTCAATCGTTTCACCGGTGTAAACATCATCATGATGGCGGCAACAATAGAGAAAAGCTGGCCCTGGGTCGTTTCACCAGAAAGGACACGATGAACTCCGTACCAGATCACGCCGGCTCCGCCGAGGGCCGCTAGAATTTCTACCGCTGGGGCAGTCAGAGAATTGTATTTGATCCCTTTGCGTAAATATTTGTAATACTGCTTGTTTTCTGCCTTAAACTCTTGAATTTGCGATTCTTCCTGTCCGAAGGCTTTGATGACTTTTATACCACTGAAGGCCTCCTGTAGGGTTCCGGTGAGAAACCCCATGCGCTTAAGACCGCTTTTCGTGTTGTTGCGGATTCTCCTGCCAAGTTGAGTCGCCGGGATAACACAGAAAGGCATAACCGAAAAAGCAACGGCAGCAAGCCTCCAATCCTTGTAGAAAGCCAAGGTAATCAAACCGATTAGAGTAAAACTCTCGCGGACGCCATCCACCAGGATATCCGCCGCAGACCGTTGCAGGATTCCAACGTCGTTGAGAACCCGTGAGGTAATGATTCCGGGAGCCTGCTTGACATGGAAGCCCATCGACAGATGCATCGATTGGCTGAAGAGATCATTGCGAATGTCCTGAACCGCCAGTTGGCCGGCCGTTTTGATATAGTATTCCTGATAAAAACGTCCGACACCCTTGAGCACAGCCAGGCCGATGATTACAACGGGAACGAGATAGACCAAAGACGCATCCTTGGCGGTAATGATCTTGTCAACCAAGGGTTCAATCAGGTTGATATAAGCGACATCGGAACCGGCGACAATCAGCGAAAAGATCAGTGAGAGCACAATGCGCCATAAGTATGGACGGGAATACTGGACAACTCTTAGGTAAATCTGTTTTTTAGTCATATGACTCTTCCATCTATAGAACTCCCGGATTATCGATAATAATCAAACATTACAGGAGTTCAAAAAGCATGTCCGCGACCCTGCCGGAGCATCCGGGCTCACCGAGTCTTGTATGAACCTGTTCCAGAGCGGAACGCATACCACTTGCGTATCGGGTGTCGTGCAGAACACGGAGCGCTTCCTCGGCCAAATTCTGGGGAGAGGCCATATCCTGGATAAACTCCGGAACAATCCTGTCCTCTGCAACAATGTTGGTCAAGCCGACATGATCCACCTTTACGAGACGTTTGCCGATCGAGTAAGTGAGCGGCGACATTTTGTAAAAGATAGCCATAGGCGTTCCAGTTAGGGCAATCTGCAGAGTCACCGTCCCAGAGACCGTCAAAATAGTATCGCAGCTGCTTGCGACATCATAGATCGAGGCATCATCAGATTCTATAAATGAAACGGGTAGACCAGCTGGAAAACGCGATTGAATGTCACCACGTGACAGGGTATTGGCGACCGGCACCAGGAAATGGACCCCCGGCTCTTTTTCATAAATCAGTTGCGCCGACTCTACCAGCGTATCCAGCATATATCGCAGTTCGTTATGGCGACTGCCGGGGAAAAGGCCAACCACCTTTTTATCCTGCGCTATATGCAGGCGCGGTCGAATATTCTGACAGTTGCCGGCCTCTTCGAATTCATCGAGCAGAGGATGACCGACATATTTGACCAGGATGTCCTGGCCTTTGTAAAAAGCCGGCTCAAAAGGGAGTATGGCCGCAAGGGAATCGACGACTGCGGCGATTTTTTTGACCCTTCCCCGACGCCAGGCCCAGACTTGCGGACTCACGTAATAGAGCACCGGAATACCGGCTTTTTTTGCCGCGCGGGCCAACCTCAAGTTGAATTCCGGAAAATCTATCAGGACCAACGCGTCAGGTCTGCTGCTGCCTCTAAAGAAACTTTTGAGCTGTTTAAAAGATCGTAAAATAAATGGCAGGTGACCAACAATTTCAACGATACCCATGACCGCCAGTTCTTCGCCCGGGATCAGGATCTCGCAACCGGCGTCAGCCATCCTTTTGCCGCCAACACCAAAGAACTTGGCGTCAGGCATCCGGTCAGCAACAGCTTTGATCAATTTTGCACCATGCAAATCGCCGGAGGCCTCTCCGGTGACCATCATGATACGCTTACCTGTATCTCCCACTACTTATTTTCCCATCGGCGCTGTATCACTAAATCGGTAAAAATAATCATCATGAAAAGTCGAGAAGGTTACCTGGCGATGCCACGCTGACTCTCTTTGATAAAGTTGAGAAAATGGTCAAGTTCCGGGCTCGATTCAACTTCATCAGCAATTTTTTCCAGTGCTTCCTCCAATCGAAGACCGGCGCGAAAGATCAGGCGATAGGATTTTTTGATTCCCGTAATCGAGCCCTCTGAGAACCCTCTCCTTTTCAGCCCGATCAGATTCAAACCGACAGTCTTGGCCCTGTCGCCTTGAGCGATGGTATAGGGCGGCACGTCCTGGGTGACCATGGAACCGCCGCTGAGCATGGTGTGACAACCGATGCGACAGAACTGGTGCACTGCAGAGAGGCCACCGAGGATAGCCGCAGATTCGACCTCAACGTGACCTGCCAGGGTTGCTCCATTGGCCAGGATGACGTGATCGTTGACAATACAGTCATGAGCAACGTGGGAGTAGGCCATAAAAAGGTTGTCACTGCCGATTTTTGTAACGCCCCCCCCGTCCTCTGTACCACGATTCAACGTCGTAAACTCACGAATCCGATTTCGGTCACCAATCTTCAGGTAGGTTTCCTGACCGGCATATTTGAGATCCTGCGGGTCTGCTCCAACAGAAGCAAACTGAAAGATCTTGTTGTCAGCCCCGATTTCAGTCCAGCCTTCAACCACAACATGGCTTGCGATTGTGGTACCAGCGCCAATGACGACATTCTCACCAATCGTACTGAATGCGCCCACACTGACATTGTTTGCCAGTGTGGCCCCCGGGTGAATTATTGCTGTCGGGTGAATCATAAATGTCCTTTATTTGTCTGCAAAAGTGGCTTTGAGTTCGGCTTCGGCAACCAACTTACCCTCAACTCTGGCACTTCCTTTAAAGTTATAAATCCCGCGGCGGACCTTGAGCAATTCAAGCTCAAGCATCAGAACATCACCCGGGAGAACCGGCTTGCGGAATTTGGCCTTGTCGATCCCTACGAAATAAGGCACCTGGTT
>JBFFPW010000236.1:0-3371 GCA_041573815.1 Desulfuromonadales bacterium | reverse complement strand
TCTCCCCGGATCTGCTCAAGGCTTCGTCGGGCATTTTTTTGTACCAGCTCAGACGGATCATTGAGTGTTCTTTCCAGGGCGGCTTCGGCTTCGGTTGCCCGTAACATGCCGAGCGCCTTTGCTGTACTTTTGCGGACCCATTGATCCGCATCTTCAAGAAGGGGTATCAGCTTTGCAGCGGCTGTGCGGTCAGCCAGTTCGCCAAGCGCAAAGGCGGCGTTGCTGCGAACCGTCGGGTTTTTGTCATCGAGGGCACCATACAGGGCAGTGATGGCTTTGCTGTCCCCGGTTTGTCCCAGGTCGCTGGCGGCTCGGGCTCGGGCCATACCGCTTCCGTCTTTCAGGTTGGTGATGAGTTCTTCTGTTGACATCAATTTATCCCCTCGGGCAGTCTGTTAAAATGCTAGATATTTCCCATTGTAGCCGATGCCACCCCCGGAGCTCAAGTGGGACTTTTTTTATTGATGGACACAAAAAAGCCCCGGCAGTTTTTGCCGGGGCTTTTTACCATCTATTTTGATTGTGATTTATTCAACGGTGACATCAGCTTTTTCAATAATGACGTCATACTTGTACCCGAAGCCAAAGTCCTTGTTGGTGGTCACGATGCCTTTAGCCAGAATGGTGTCGCCAACATTGGCGGTGGCCGTACTGGTAATGGTGAGGTCATTTGTTCCGGCGGCACCGGTGCCATCCTGCAGGTGCAGCCAATTGGTGCCCATGATTTCCGGGCTGAATTTAACAACCTTGGCGCGAATGGTCACTTCCTGACCGGAAAGGGCATCTTTTTCGGCGAAAATTTCTGCGACGGTCTTGCCGGCTTTGGTTAACCCGGACAGGTCAACATCGGTACTGGCAACTTCGGGACGACTGTGTCCTTCAGCTGCGGCAGCTGCTGCGGCCGGGTCAGGGTGGCCCTCAGGCATTGCCCCAGGAGTCGTACCGGCTTGTGCGCCACCAACCATGACCGAATCGACGAAGTAGATTTTGTCGAAGGTACGATCCAGAGTTTTACTGGTGTGATTCTGCATCTGCATCCCTTCAGGGACGATGACCGGGTCACCAACTTTAACGGCAAACTCTGGCGCGGCGGCCCAGATCTTCTCAGTGCCGGTATCAAACTGAATATAGGTATATCCGCCAGAATTCATGGTTTCAACAACAGTTCCGGTTTGGCCTTGAGCTGCTGCGGGCTGTGCAGCCTCTTGTGCGCCGGATTGCTGGGTCTGTTTTGGTGTTTCATCTTTGCATCCGACGATAGTCAGAGCCAGTGTAGCGGAAAAGATCAGAATCAGTGCTTTTTTCACGATAACCTCCGATGTTAAAGTAGCTTCCGGTCTGACCGGAAGCCTGCGAATTGCTTTTATTTGACAGCGAAAATTAGCATAGAGCTCAGTTAGGAACAAGTAGTTTGTCACAGTTTGACAATGAAAATCGTCATTATCCGTGTATTGGACAGGTTTGTGACGGCAAATACCGTAAGGGTGAACTGTTGTTTGCCACAGTTTTTAATCATGGCGAGTCTTCAGGGCCTTTACTTTCTAGAGGGATGCCTGGTTCCGGCAAATGGAATGATCCTTGCTGTATTATCCTGTTTGATCATTCGCCCGGCAAAATATCTGTATATGCTGGAGTAAAGGGTTTGTCATGCTGAAAACACGCGTGTTAAACGGGATTTTTTTTGCAGCCCTGTCTTTGACAGGCGCCCTGATGCTCTATCTCTATTTTATTGTCCATCCAGCTTATCGCGATCTTCTGGTCGATCACGCAGAAGATGAGTCTGTTCGCTACGTTACTTTTCTTGTCCATGCTTTCGACCTTGCCCACCAACCTCTTGTAATAGGGTCTGTTCCGGCCGGAATCGCTCAGGACGTTGGTCGGTTCAGCCGCGACGAACCCCTGATCAAATTACGGGTATTTGACGCCACCGGGAAAATTGTTTTTTCTACTTTGCCCAAAGAGGTTGGTCGGATCAACAAGTATGAATATTTCCATAAGCAGGTAGCCAGCGGCGAGGTCTATTCCAAGATAGTTCGCAAGGACAACTTCACCGCTGAAATGGAAGTCGTTAAAACCGACCTGGTTGAAACCTATGTCCCGATTATGGCTGGTGAGGAATTTCGCGGGGCCGTTGAAACGTATTATGATGTCACCCGAAGCAGCAACGCAATCAGCCGCCTGACAACGCACTCGCTTTTTTCACTTGGATTAGTCGCAAGCGTCATTCTTCTCTTGCTTTACTATGCGTTGCGTCATGCCGATCACTCTATTGTTGCCCGGAGCAAAGCTGAGGAAAATCTTCGTAGAAACAAAGAAGAGCTGGAGTTGCGGGTGGCCGAAAGAGCCGGTGAACTGTTGCACCTGAACAAGAGTCTGCAGGGTGAAGTTGCCGAAAGGGCCCTGGCCCAGACCGCTTTAACAGAAGCGTTGGCCGACATGGAGGAGGCCAAAGATAAAATTGACGGCATTATTCGGTCGGTCGATGATGGTCTTCTGGTTGTCGATCAAGATGAACACATTGTCTTGATGAACCATCCAGCGGAGCTCATTGTTGGTGTGCCGATGGCTGCGGCCGTTGGGAAAAAACTCCACGAAGTCACGATGTCTGACGCTTTAAGAAAAACTTTGTTGGAGGTTTTGTCTGGGCCTGGGAGAGTGAATGTCGATTTTGAGCTTGAACGGCCGGCCCCCGAGCGCGCTCGGGTTTTTCAGGCTCGAACCTCGGTCTTGCGCGACCGGGATGACTCGCCCCTCGGCTCGGTTTTATTACTGCAGGATGTGACCGTAGAACGTCAGGTTGAGCAGATGAAACAGGATTTCCTGGCAATGGCGGCTCATGAGTTGATGACGCCGCTGGCATCGATTATGGGTTATTCGGAATTGTTGGCCGGTGAGACCTCCAGTCAGTTGAAGGAGGAACAGCGCATTGAGTTCCTCAATTATATTTACCAGAAGGCAGAAGGCCTTTCGCGAATTGTTGATGATCTGCTCGACGTCAGTCGAATCGAGGCGGGTCAGCAGATTTCGATTGCCCGGATAGAGTTCGATTTATGTTCCGCCCTTGAGCGGCTGGTCGAGGCTTATCGCAAGACGAACCGACAACACAATTTTGTTCTTGAACTGGAATGTTCAAAGTGCAGTCTGTATGCTGATCCTATCCGGATCGAGCAGGTTTTCGAGAACTTTCTCAGTAATGCCGTCAAGTACTCTCCAGCTGGCGGCGAGGTCCGGGTGCATTGTGTTCGAGATGAAAAAAACTGTCGTTTTTATGTTACCGATCGTGGTATAGGCATGACTGCTGAGCAGGTCGAACATGTTTTTGACAAGTTCTATCGGGTCGACGTGACGGATACCGCCCGCCAGGGTATTGG
>JBFFPW010000235.1:0-3375 GCA_041573815.1 Desulfuromonadales bacterium | reverse complement strand
TCAACATCATCCGGGGCGATACCGACAATATCCGACATGTAACGGTTGATGCGAACATCAATCAGGGAGAACAGCTCGCGGGCCGGATGATAGAGAGTATTGTCGAGATCGAAAAGTATTGCGTCCATTTAAAAACCTGATTTGCCACCAAGACACGAAGGACACCAATGAAAACCTAAAACATTTTTGGGTTTAAAATCTTTAAACCGAGGCGGTTTCTGCCTTTGATTTTCTTGGTGCCCTTGGCGTCTTGGTGGCCTAAATGTCTTTCAGTTTAATTTTTATCATCTCAATCCGCTCGGCATATTCCGCTGCCGACAAATGAACCTCTTCATGCGGTTCAGCCCAGATCGGCTTCGGCCAGAGTGGGTCGCTGTCAAAACGGGGTACCAGGTGCCAATGCATGTGCGGCACCATGTTGCCGAGCAGTTCGTAGTTCATCTTGGTTGGTTCGAAAGTCTTGTTGAGCACCTCGGCAACCCGACTAACTTCCTCAACCACCGCTTGCCGGGTGGTAAGGTCGAGATGAAAAAGCTCCGTGACATGTTCTTTGGTGAAGACAAAACTGTAGCCGGGGAAAAACTGATCGCGATTCAGCAGAACGTAACAATGCTCCAGTTCAACAACTTGCAGATCAGCGTCATCGACCCACTTGCGGCACATCGGGCAGTCGCTCATTACGGCGTATACTCCCCGTTGAAAACTTCCGTCGCCGGGCCAATCATCGAGATATTACCATCCTCAGCCCATTCCAGTTTCAGGTCACCACCGAGCAGGTGGTTGATAATTTTCCGTTCGGTTCTTCCGGTCAGCACCCCGGCAACAGTGACCGCCGAAGCACCGGTGCCGCAGGCCAGCGTCTCACCAGCGCCGCGTTCCCAGGTCCGCTGCTTGACTTCAGTCGGCGAGAGCACTTCGACAAATTCGACGTTGATCCGCTCCGGGAAAAGATCGTGATTTTCGATAAAGGGTCCAATATCAGCAACCGGAAACTGATCAACATCATCAACGTAGATAACACAATGTGGATTGCCCATGGAAACACAGGTCGCGTTAAAGCTCTGGCCGGCAGCAGTAATCTCAACATCAATGGCCTGTTCGTCTGCCGGCCCGACCATCGGAATTTCGGCACGCTGCAATTTTGGCTTGCCCATATTGACCTGCACCGTTGCAACCCGACCATCCTGGCCAAGGAACAGCTGAACCGGAAGTTCGCCGGCGCCGGTTTCGATGACCATCTTCTCTTTTCTGATCAGGCCATGATCGTAGGCATACTTGGCAACACAACGGATGCCATTGCCACACATCTCCGCCTCACTGCCATCAGAGTTAAACATCCGCATTCTGATATCGGCAAGGGTTGAGGGCAGAATCATGATCAGCCCATCGGAACCAACTCCAAAATTTCGGTCGGAAATGACTTCCGCCAGTGCTGCCGGGTCGGCAATATCTTCCTGAAAGCCGTTGATATAAACATAATCATTGCCGGCACCATGCATCTTGGTGAACTTAATCGACATTGCGTCTAATCCTTTTGTGCGGGTTGCCTCGATTATAAAGGGAAAACGGTGCATATCACAACAGGGCAATGAAACATAATGCGCTGTCAGGGCAAAATAGCGTCATCAGGAATTTGCACTCCTCGTTCCGACTGCTATTCTTGAATAATAACAAGGAGGTATCGCATGCCGCACTTACAATTCGAACTCAACTTCACACCGACAAAGACAGAAAAAAGCAAATTTGCACAAAAGGTCGTCGAAAACTTTGCAACCATCATGGACACCGGAACCGATCATATCGGCATTACCTACCGCTGCTACGATACCAACGACCTGGTTTTTGGCCGGGCGCTCGACCCCGAAAAAGGGATCGCCTTTCTCAACGCCGACATCCGCCTTGGCCGAACCATCGAGCAGAAAAGAGAGCTGGCTCTGGCCATTATGGAGGATCTGAACCTGACCTGGGGCATTCCAACCGCCAGCATCTACATTATCTACACCGAACATGATGGCCCACATTTTCAACTCGACGACAAAGTTCTCCCCTCATGGAGTGAAGGGGAAGACCCGCTGGAATAACTTTTGGACATCTGCGAGCAGGACCGTTATCATGCGCAAACAAAATTTATCAGGAGCATAAAGAATATGGCATTTTTTCTCAAAACCAAACTTTGGCAAACCGGCGCACTTGACTGGTGGGCGATGATCGACAACGAAGATGTTTACCTCGGCAGCCGGGAATTTCCGCTACCACCTGAGGAAGGTGATGCCTGGACGGTGAAAAAAACCGGTGACCAGTTCAAGGTCATCGACAGCGAGATTGTCAAAACCGGCAATGTCGAAATCACCCCCGAACCGTGGGAGGCATAATGGAACTCGAAATTGTCCAGGTGCCGGCAGGAGATGCCGATAACTTTTCCTATCTCGTTTACTGCAAAGCGACCCGCGACGGCGTAGCAATCGACCCGTCCTTTGCCCCGGAAGCTTTACTTGAAGCGGCCAGGCAACATGATGTCAAAATCATCGTTCTGGCCAACACCCATGGCCACCGCGATCATATCTCCGGCAACGGCGAGATCCTTGAAGCGACCGGGGCCAAACTGGCCGCCAACCCGGAGGATATGCCTGAAGCCGACATCCCGCTCGAAGAGGGCAGCAAAATCCATATCGGCAACGGCACCATGATGGTCCTGCACACCCCCGGACACACCCCCGGCTCAATTGTCTTCAAAACTGACGACGCCATTATTACCGGCGACACCCTGTTCGTCTCGCGCTGTGGCCGGGCCGACCTGCCGGGCAGCAATGTCGAAGATCTCTACGAAAGCCTGCAGCGTCTGAAACAATTAGCGCCGGAGACCAAAGTCTATCCGGGACACAACTACGGCCCGCATCCGGTGTCGACTCTCGGCTGGGAACTGGAGAATAACGACTTCATCCGTTGTCCGGACCTTGCGAGTTTCATCAAACTGAGGATGGGTTAACACCATGAGCAAGATGAACAATGACGCCAATATGCCGATCGCCATCACCCTTGAGCCTGGCACCTATTTCCGCTGCACCTGCGGGCGATCACAGGACCTTCCCTTCTGCGATGGCGCTCACAGCCGCGGAGACGAACTACCGATCCGCTTTGAGTTGACCGAGAAGAAGAAAGTTTACATCTGCAGTTGCGGCCAGTCGAAAAACCAACCCTTCTGCGATCAGACCTGTGGTGTTGAATTGCCTGAATAATTTCTTACAAATCAAGGTTTATAGGAAATTGGATTTTAGCGCAATTTTAGCTCTACATTAGAAATAGTAGGACTTATAAGAAAAGAGCGACCCTGAAAAGGATCGCTCTTTTTATAACTGGACGGGGCGAGAGGATTTG
>JBFFPW010000234.1:0-3430 GCA_041573815.1 Desulfuromonadales bacterium | reverse complement strand
TCACATCATAGGTCTTCTCAGCAGTAATGGCCATCAAGCAAGTTCTCCCACGAAGATGACCGGCAGGCCCGATGCCTTTTTGAGCGGCGCCATGTCCTCAACCTTTTCGACGATGATGCGGGCCGCCTTGCGGCCTTTGACAATCCACTCGGCCTGAACAACCGGGTCAACCACTCCGCCCTCACGCCGCAACAGGGATGCCCCGGTCGGGGTCGCCACCCGGTGGAGATCAAGGTTCATCATGCAGTCAGTTTCCTTGCGCAGCTCGTCATAAAAAACCACCAGCCGCTTAAAATCAGCGTGATAAGTGCGGGTATCAATAACATACAGGTCATCATTCCTGAGCTGCCGCCGGAACGCCGGCCGCTGCATCAAGGCTTCGCCAAGGCCGAGCATGGCGACTTTCGGCAACAACCGTCTTATCAATCGGTAGATCATGCCATCGGTGGTGATAATTTCAGCAGCGCCGCCGATGCGGCTGATAAAGGCAGTGACGCGCCCGGAATCAACCGGACCACCGCCCTCAAGGGCCAGTGAGATATCCTCACCATTGTCGGCATATTCGGTAAAGCCGGAGCCGAGAGCCCGCAAGGCCTGTTCTTTCAATGCTGCATTAGCAGCCGCCAGGGAATTCAAGAGCAGTACTTTGCCCTGAGCGCCTGCGGCCACCGGCAACTGTGCCGACGTCGTGCCGGGATTATCGGCAGTCAGCGTTGCCAGCATGTCGATGGTCTTGGTCACGGAATCCATGCCGTAAGAGCAGACCGGTTCGCAGGAGCCGCACAGCACACAGGCATTCAGCGAAGCCGAAACATCAGCAGCACTCGCCCCACCCTGCAAGGCCCGCATGCGCCCCGAAAACGTCAGGAACTGGTCATGGCTCTGTCGCCAGACCGGGCACGACAGGGCGCAGACCGCGCAGCCATTGCAGTCGGCAACCTCCAGCGCGCCCTTCGAAGCCATCGCAAACAAGCTCTTGTCTTTTTTTGAAGGACTCATATCAAAAGATCACATTCGGGTTCAGGATCATCGCCGGGTCGGCCTGGCGCTTCATCTGCAGATGGCGATCAACCACTTCGTCACCGAAGACCCGGCGGATGTAACCTTTCATCATGCCGCCAAAGCGGTAATAGCTGGTGCCCATATCAACTCCTATGTCATAAATTTCGTTCTTGAATGATTGCAGATAATCGCGGCTATAGGCCTTGCCCTCGAGCATCGGTTCAAACTCACAGCCATAGGCATGGCCCATGGCATCAGGCGGGATGCAGGACATCTCGTACCGGTCCAAGCCGTCGCGCAACTTGATGCCGACGCAGTAGAGCGTGTAATGCTCAAAATATTTCTTGCAGACTTCGTTGCCCCTTACGATCGCCTCAACGAACTTCTCTTCGCTGGTCGCCAGATCAGGAATCACCATCTGCCGGCCGCCCCAGAACCGCCAGACCGCATGCGAGAAGACCACGGTGCGGTCAACGATCTTGCCCTTGTGCATATGATGACTGGGACTGAAGGCCGGCAGCAGCGTGCGCTTGCGGCCAAGCAGGTATAAAGCCTCACGCACCTTCCAGGGATGGGTGGCGTAATACCAGCCCATACGCAGAGCAAAGCCGAGCTCGCCGTAGCCCTGCAGCTTTTTATACCAGGTGGCAAAGAACTCCTTCTCCCGCGCATCAGAATCAAAGGCAATGAGCAGATTGACCGCTTTGTCCATCATGGTCAAAATGCCGACATAATCAGCGGCGTCGGCCTTGATGAGCATTTTCAGATCTTCCATAGCCGCGGGTAGAGAATTGTAATAGAGGTAATGCATGGTGATCGGCGTAAAGGGCCGCACCTGCATGGTCGCCTCGGTAATGACCCCGAACTGCCCGTAGCCGAGCAGGACGCGCTCAAACAGCTCCGGGTTCTCCTGTTCCGAGCATTCGACGATCTCGCCGGTCGGTGTGACCACCTTGCAGGAGAGACAATGGTCGGCGCTGCAGCCGAGTCGGGGCGAATTGATGTCGATGCCACCGACCCCGAGCGTTCCGCCGACAGAAGCCGTCATATTCAGCGGTGCCGAGAGATAATCAAGCCCTTCGCGCCTCAGTTCTTCGGCAAAGGAGTGCCAGTAGATGCCGGCCTCGGTCCGCGCGGTGAGGTTTTCCTTGTCGATGCTGAGCACCCGGCTCATGCCGCGCATATCGAGCAACAAGCCGCCGAAGGCAACCGTCTCGCCCTCGGTGGTCAGCCCGCCGCCCTTCACCGTCACCGGCACCCGGTGACTCTGGGCCGCCTTGAGAATAGCGGCCACCATCTCGGTATTTAAGGCGACCACCGAGCCATGCGGCATCCCGAGAGCCATGCCGCCGGAATCGGTGAGATACATCGACCGCTCGGCCTGGGAGAGCGCGACCTTGATCCCGGCCGCTTCAAGCTCGGCAACAAAAGCATCCCAGCCATCGCCGCTCCAACGTGAGGGGTTGGTCTGCTGGCGGGGAATGCCGGCCAGGGATTCAGGCTCAACATAATCAGTGCGATATGATGATTCAAACATGAGGCATTTACCGTCCTGTCCTTGAGTGTAAGAAAAAAAGAAGGGGCCAGGGGCCAAGGATATTTTTAATCAGAGGCAACACATGTATTCTGGCGTTCCGGGGACTCTTCAAGAGGATACAGAAACAAAAGGCTGGCGGCCACCGTTAATTCCCGCCGAGTTCATTTAACGCGGCCAGGCCCCACTCTTTTGAGTCCCATTTCAGCATTTTATCCCTTCAGAATTTTTTTTTAAAAATAACTCAGGAGCCTGCCTCAATAATTTCAACCAGTTGTAACTCTCTGGAAAATAAACATAAAACAGTCGCTTGACATCGTCCGGAGTCGAGTTAGAATTTGCTCAAACGGTGACGGAAAAACCAAAGGGCAAGTAGAGCGGATGGCTTAAAAACCATCGTTGGCAGGAAGAAATTCCCTACTGACAAAACGCTTGAAGAACGCGAAGCAGTGATAGCGCTTCCGGTGAAACCCTGGGTAGTTTCGTCATCGTTGTTTTTTGTCTTTGGCTTCGGCATCCGCCCGGCCTCCAGCCCCTATTCCCAGCTTTATTCAAAACCTTTTTTCAACGCACCAGAAGTAGGCGCCTCTAGGCGAAGTTCGCAGTACTTACAATCAAAACTTCATTCAAAACCTTTTTTCAACGCAGAGACGCAGGCTGACGCCGCAGAGAAATCAAATTCAACAAAGCAAGATCTCAAACTTTGTTTACGGTTTTAAGTCTATAAAACCAAAACTTCTTTTAATCTTTTGACTTTCTCTGCGTCTCTGCGGACATAGTCCTGCGTTAAAATTGTCTTTAATCAATAACTATCTGCCAGAGTGCCGACTGTCACGGCAAAGGAATTCGATTTATTCCAGCGGCGCAGCGCCTTGAAGTTGGCGTAGACCAGGT
>JBFFPW010000233.1:0-3446 GCA_041573815.1 Desulfuromonadales bacterium | reverse complement strand
TTGCCGCATCAATCCGGCCAATCACATTCCCCATAACATCAGTTTCAAGGGTATCGACAACCGTTTCTACATGTTTACGAAACACCCGCTGTGCTGGCTGCTCGTAACCGGAGGGGCTGGGAGCTTCAACCAGCTCCTGTAATAAATTAAATGCTTTTTCGTTCATTTGCTGACAAATCCAATCGCGTTAAAGTCCAGCCAACTGCTCCGAATTTCGAGTTGCCTGGTTATATTCATCTTCAGTCATCCCGGCGCCAAGGGCGATCTTTCGAACCAGCTCCTTGGTCAACAGGTCGCCCGGGGCATGCGCATCATTATTAACCACCAGTTTCGCCCCATGCTTGCGGGCCATTTGCGCAACATGACCATTGGTCAGACTGTGCCCCTTGCGGGTTGTTATCTCAAGACATATACCCTTTTGTGCCGCCAGTTCGGTGTCGGCATCAGAAATCAAGCCCGGATGCGAGAGGATATCAATTCCGGCTTCAAGAGCGGCCCGGTTCGTCCCTTCGGCAACCGGCTCAACAATCGTTTCACCATGAGCATTAACAATAACCGCACCCAGTTTTCGCGCTTCTGCTGCAGCCTGTGCAAACCTCGCTGGTGGGACATGGGTTAATTCGATGCCGGGAAGGACTTTAAGTCCCCATTGCACAGAGAGATCATCAGCAACCCGCACGAGTCTTGGAATAATGAGATCAAGGTTGGACATATCGCCATGGTCAGTCATGGCGATCGCCCGATAACCAAGGACAGCTGCCCGACGGGTCAGTTCAGCCGGAATCAGTTCACCATCACTGAACAGTGTATGCGTATGCAGATCAATCATAAAAGAGACTCCTCGCTTTCAAGTCCGGTAAAACGAACGGCAAAGTATTGCAACAACTTGCGTACGCCCTGTCGGTCACCTCGCCGGAGCGGCAGAATACCATTAAAAGTTTCAAGATCCCGGTATTTTGCCACCGGGACATGGGCAGTTTCAAAGAAAAAGTTCTCAGCTGTTTCCAGAGAAGCATCATTGGCCAGTGACAACACCCCGAAAAGTCGATGACAGAACGGTCGCCAGAAAGGTGCTGACTCCTCGGACGCCGGCAACAGGAACAGACGCAGATGAAACTTTTCGGATATTTCCAGCCGACCGATATCACCGAGAGCCAGACCGCTGTCACCTTCAAGAAAATCAGCTTCCGGCTCAAATTCATCAATCCCCTGCAAGGATTGCAAAAAAGCTCCGGCCTGACTGTCTTCTTCAGTTAGAACAATCAATTTTGCTGAAGTCTCTTCGAGTAAGGCGTCCCCTTCGCCAAAAAAATCCTTGATCGCAACAATTTCCTCATCGCTCATCAACAATCCATTGGTTGTCGACATCTCGCCATTGGAACGGCTTTCTTTCAAAACACCTTTCTCCAGCAAGGCCCGCAGAACCTGCAGAATCTCATAATCGCTGCGCGGACTGTTATCAACGATATTGGCGACATGGGTTTCGCCATCCAGCAGTTCAATAATTTCAAGGGTCCCGGGTCGAAGCCCCTTGGGCAAATGATCCATCGGCACAGCAAGTTCCAGAATCATGTCACCGGCCGGAAAAGTAGACATCTGCGCCAACATTTCATCGTTTTGCCGCATCCCTTCCATCAACAGCTGATCTGTCGACATATCGACATACTTTTCAGTCTGAGGATTCCCGGGGGTAAAACGGAATTTGCCATAATCCCAGAGCAACAGTCGATAAAAAGCCTTTTCAGCGGAAATTCGCCCGAGACGCGCGCTGACCACCTGGCCTTCGAGGAGATGAATGTACCCTTTTTTCTTATCGTGCGACAACGCCAGAACGCCATCCTTGCGATTCAAGGAAAAAATCTGCAACAAATCCGGCAGGGAAATCTGCTTGAGATCACCTTCAACTTCGGTCTTGGCGTGGCCCAATTGCTCACTTTTATCCTTACGGTTGAAATAGGTCAGGATTTCCGCCAACAGCTGCTCATTGTTAAAAGGACGAGGGATGTAACGATCGACTTGCCGTCGGAAACCTTCGATCTGCTCCCCTTCCGGCCCAACAAAAAATATCGAGCTTAGCTCGGTTTTGGCGTTTGAGCGGAGAATCTGCACCAGCTTATCAGCACCAAGAACCGAGATTCCGGTATCGACAATCATAATCTCAGGTGCGGTCTTCAAAGCAATTTCCAGAGCCTGAGCTCCGTCCATGCAGGACGTGACCTTGAATCCGGACTGAGTGAGCAACGTCGACAATGAATCGAAAAGTTTCGTCGAAGACGCTAATAAAATATTTTTCTGCTGCTGGCTCATAATCAGATCTGTGACCTCAGTTGGTATTGTTCCTGGAGTTTGGCAATCATGTTCTCAACAAAATAAAAGTCAGATGTATGGAAACCGATCAGTTCGTCACCGACTTTTCGGGCAATAAGCGCATAGGCATAATCTTCATTCATGTAAAGCAAAAAGGCATTCTGCTTGAAATTCCGGTCATCAATATGGATCGGCACAACATGATGCAGATCCCAGTTAGATCGTTTCTTGCCCCCGAGCAGAAAAAGTGAGGTTTCAGTTTTTTCCAATTGATCGATAAAACGCAGGGAGCGTTTCATTGTCTCAAAATCAGAACAGCCACAATAAATAATACCTCGAACCCGGCTCGCCTCGACAACTTCCCTGCAAAGAGCTCTGGCGATTTCCTCCATGCGGCCTGCCGGAACATGGAGAAACCGGCTTTTCAGCGGTGATTGAAACCGTTGCAGATCGCCTGCTACCGCGACCTTGCCATCAACGATCCGCATCTCACCCGGGCGGCCAAGGATGCGATCAACAACCGACCAGAACTTCTGTTTGACCAGATCGCTTTTATAAAACATGCTGGTCCGCAGTCGTTGCAGACGACTATCGGTGGCATTCTCCAAATCATCCAGTGTCGAGCCGTCGGTCGGATACGATGCAGAACGGAGATAGACTTGCAGTGCGACATCCCGCTTCATATTACTGAGCTTCAGTTCCCCGGCAATAGCGTTACGGATCCGTTTTTGTGTAACCAGGGAACCCCAGTAGTCGGTCTCAGGCAAAAGGATGCTGTAACTGCTATCCGAATTCATGGCGATAATATCAGCATCACGCAGTATGCCATTCACCAGTTCAAGCATCCGGGTTTGTACGGCATCGACTTCCTTCTGGTTAAAAAGACTTTTAACCTGCTCCATATTGTCAATCGCCAGCCGAACATAAGATAGCTTCCGGTTATAACGGCGCGCCTTGTACAATTCCTTGGCAGCATAGTCTCTGAAAAAAGCCATATTATAGGCTTCATCACGGGTGGCATGTAATGAACTGTGTTCCAGAACCTGAATCTGTAAAACTTTCTGCAGGGCATTTGCTGAAAATTCGGCGACAAGCTCAGCTATGCGCAAGTCACGCCGGCTGAATTCAGAGCGGCTGAC
>JBFFPW010000232.1:0-3452 GCA_041573815.1 Desulfuromonadales bacterium | reverse complement strand
TGCATGTCACCACCCATACATTTTAATGCGGCTGCGGCAAGGACCCCTTCCGGCGCACCGCCGATACCCATCATCATATCGACGCCGCTGCCTTCGACGGCCGCAGCAAAAGCCGGCGCGACATCGCCATCTGAGATGAGATGGATACGGGCACCCGCCTTGCGGATTTCAGCAACTGCTTTGTCGTGGCGCGGTCGGTCAAGAAGGACAACAGTCAAATCGTCAATGTTGCACGATTTTGCTTCGGCAATCCTGGTCAGGTTTTCGGTTGGTGACGCATTAATATCAATAACACCGGCAGCCGATGGGCCGACGGCAATTTTTTCCATGTACATATCGGGGGCGTGCAGGAATCCGCCCTTGGGGGCGATGGCGATGGTAGCAATTGCACCGTTAATGCCCTTGGAACAGAGATTTGTTCCTTCCAGCGGGTCGACGGCAATATCGACCTCAGGTAGACTACCATTGCCAACTTTTTCGCCGATGTAGAGCATCGGTGCTTCGTCCATTTCACCTTCACCAATAACAACTGTGCCGCTGAAATCAAGAGAATCGAGGGTTCGCCGCATCGCGTCTGTTGCCGCTTCGTCTGCTGAAATTTTATCGCCTTTACCGACCCAGCGGCCACAGGCAAGGGCAGCCGACTCAGTGACTCTGGCAAGTTCGAGAGCGAGATTGCGATCCATAATAAGTCTCCTGAAATTGATGAAAGATTCGGGCGATATGATGGCATGAATCGATTGACAAGACAATGTTTTTGGTTGAGAAGTTTTCGCCTCTCCGCATATACTTTAAGGGGAAAGAAATTTAACAAATAGGAGTTTACGTAAGATGCGTCAATTTTTCAGGTGGAGCTTGTTGGCTTCACTTTTTATCGTTATGTTCGCGGGTTCTACAATGGCCGGAATAGCAAAAAATCTTTCGCCGGATGAGGCCTACCAGTTGGTGCAGGGTAAAGGGCAGGAACTTTTTCTTCTCGATGTTCGAACTCCCGGAGAATACCGCGAAGCCAGATTGTCCAATGCCAAGTTGATTCCAATCAGTCAGTTATTGAAACGCCTGCAGGAAGTTCCGAAAAATCGACCAATTCTCGTCTATTGTGCCGTTGGCTCACGGAGTTCGCAGGTCGTCGGCTACATGGCCCGGGTCGGTTTTACTGAAGTTTACAACCTCTATGGTGGCATTTACGCCTGGAACAAGAAAGGCTACCCGGTCCTGACCGGGCTGCCATAGAGATCGCAACTCTGCTCGGTCGACTGATATCGACCATAGCCGTGTCGACTGTTACTGCCACCGGCCATCAGGGTGTAGAGCATGCCGGCCAAGAGCAACAGGGCGAGCAATATTAATATAAGGTTTTCCTTGTTCATGACGTCATCTTCGATGCAAAAGAATCTGTTTGTCTGGGCTCACCGGGGCGCGTCGTCCATCTCTCCGGAAAACAGCATGACGGCTTTTCGCTTGGCCGAAGCAGCCGGAGCTGATGGCATTGAGCTCGATGTTCACCTTAGTCGCGACGGGCGGCCGGTTGTTATTCATGATGAAACGGTTGACCGAACGACATCCGGATCCGGTCTGGTTTCTGATAAAACCGCCGCCGAATTGCTCGATCTTGATGCCGGCTCCTGGTTTTCTCCTGACTATGCCAATGAATCAATCCCCCTGTTGACCGATGTTCTTGCCTGGGCCGGCGACCGAATGCGGCTGAATATTGAAATAAAAAGCGAAGATGCCGGCCTGGTCGTTCTCGAAGTTCTAAAGGCCTTTCCACAGGCCCGGATTTTGGTCTCATCATTTAATCATAAACTTCTTTTCAGGATGCGCCAGCTGGACCATAGTTTGCCGATCGGGTTTTTGACAGATTCACGTTTCTGGCGGTTAGCTGTCCGGAGGGCGATTGCTTGCGCGGCAGAATCCTTCCATCCACAACAGAAGTATGTGACTAGGTCCCTTGTCTCTTGTTGTCATCAACATAATCTGACCGTCTATCCCTGGACAGTTGACTCCCCATCTCGTAAAAATTCTTTAAGGCGAATCGGCGTTGATGGTTTTTTTACCAATATTCCCTGACCCTGCTTTTTTGACAGAAGATTGCCTCATGCTAGACTCTTAATCAGCAGGGAGTCAGCAATGCTCAGTGGACAAAAAAGAAAACTTTCCATCGTCTTTGATCTCGATGGCACCCTTTACACCTCGGATCTTCTGGCTCAGGAAATTTCCGATGCCGCCGATGTGGCTGTTGCCGCATCCCGTGGTATTGCTCTGACCGAAGGTCATCAACTGATTTTGAAATCTCGAGAACGGTTGACGGAAACCCTTGACGTTGAACCGACACTTTCTCTGACCTGTATGGAGCTGGGGCTGGATTTGGCTGACCTGCATCGCTATTTTGAGCTGGAGGTCAAACCGGAGCGTTATCTGGTTGAGGACCCAGTGCTGGTCGCTTTGCTCGATTCTCTTGCCGCGGTCTGCGATCTTTATATTTACACGAACAACAATCTGCCTCTTGCCGGAAGGATCATGTCACTTCTCGGAATTGGACCACAGTTTCGGAAAATATATTCGATTGAGTTTTGCTGGTTGCCAAAACCCGATCCCGATGCATTTCAGCGCGTGTTGGAAGATATTGGCGGGCCGCCGGAGAGTTTTCTTTTTGTTGGCGACCGGGAGCAGGTCGATTTGCAGCCGGCAGTGAACATGGGGATTGATACATTGTTGGTCAAAGAGACTGCTGATTTGTTGCAGGTTCACAAGCTGTTGGGGATTGTTCCCTGATCTTATCTGCCTTACCTCAAAGTCGTCGGGTCCCGGCCCGACAGCCGTGTTCATTTCTTTATTAAGCTATAAAGAAACGAACCAAAGAAACAGCTCTCCTGCGGAGGGCTTTTTCTGCGGCTATTATTCTCTCAGTTAACGGTTGACGGTGGAAATCGACTTGAGTCGATTACAGTTCGTCGCTGTAGCGGTTGCGGTAAGGCTACATCCAAGGTAGCGGGGTGGCATGACTCCACTCAAAGGCAACGGGGGAGGTCAGAGGCTTAAGATCCAGTCATCTCCGACTTAGATGGGTATTCGGTTTGTTCACCTAAGCCCGGTTGCTTTTCATGTCCACTTCTATTCTGTCTATCCTAATAATCCCTGCAATCTGGGTCTTGACCTGAAATCATGCCATTTCTGCGTTTATCAGCGTCCTGTAAATATCTTTTTTGCTTTGATCTCGATCTTATCCGTTTTTATCAGATTTGATCTGTGACTAATCTTTTTATGTCACTTCGGATAGGTCGCAAATATGCCGGTTCGACCCTGCTTGTCAAAAGCAATAACCTGGTAGGGTTGTGGTGAAATGGTGTCTGACTCCATACCAGGTGAGCCGATCGGCATGCCAGGCACAGCAATGCCAACGATATCGGGCTTGATTTGCAGCAGTCTGGCTATCTGTTCGACCGGCACAT
>JBFFPW010000231.1:0-3462 GCA_041573815.1 Desulfuromonadales bacterium | reverse complement strand
TGTTGTCAGTATAAATATTTCAAACATTTTTTCCTCCTTCCTTGTTGATTTTATATTCCACTGCCCGTGTGACAGAATAAGTCTCAGGGTTTGTCGGCGGATTGATGTGTCTGAATTTGATCTGATAATTGTTCTTTCGCCCGGCACAAATAAGGTGAGAGAATGCTGATTAATGGCTGATTCGACGATTGACAAAAGCTTGTGAAATCGTATACAGTATGCAAGTTTTGCTACGAATTAATGAGTCCTGTAAGACTTGAAACTTGTTGAAAAAGTGAAGTTTTTCAGCTTTTAACGTTCAAACGACATACTGAGGAGGAGAGAGAAATGATTGAAGCTTATCTTCATCATGAAGAAGAAAGAAAAGCCCAGGGGATTCCGGCACTGCCGTTGAGCCCTGAACAGACAACTGACTTATGTGAACTTCTGCAGAATCCGCCGGCCGGTAAAGAAGATTTCCTGATGAATCTTTTTACCGAGCGCGTTTCGCCCGGCGTTGACCCGGCCGCTGAAGTAAAAGCTGTATTTCTGGCTGAGATTGTCAAAGGTGCGAAAACTTCACCATTGATTGACAAGGTAAAGGCGATTCAGATTCTTGGCACCATGATTGGTGGCTACAACGTACAACCACTTATTGATGCGCTGAATGATTCTGCCCTTGCTGATGAAGCCGCCACTGCTCTCTCTGGTATGACCTATGTCTATGATGCTGCTGATCAGGTCATTGAAATGTCAAAAAGCAACGCAGCCGCCAAACAGGTTGTCGAGAGCTGGGCCGCTGCTGAGTGGTTTACCAATAAGCCGGAAATGGCTGAAACCATCAAAGTGAAAGTCTTCAAGGTTGAAGGCGAAATCAATACGGATGACTTCTCTCCGGCTGGCGACGCCTGGAGCCGCCCGGATATTCCGCTGCATGCCCTGGCCATGGGTAAGACCCGTTTCCCGGGTGGTATCGAAGAGATTGCCAAGTGGCGTGCTGAAGGTCATCAGGTTGCTTTTGTTGGTGACGTTGTTGGTACCGGTTCTTCCCGTAAGTCGGCCTGCAACAGCGTACTCTGGTGCATCGGTGATGATATTCCGTCGGTTCCGAACAAACGTCGTGGCGGTGTCATTATTGGTGGCGTTATTGCTCCGATCTTCTTCAACACCGCTCAGGATTCTGGAACTTTGCCACTGCGGATGGATGTCTCGAACCTGAACATGGGTGACGTCATAACCATCAATACTGCCAAAGGCGAAGTCACCAACGAAGCGGGTGAGGTTGTTTCAACTTTTGATATCAAGCCGGATACCGTTCCTGATGAATTCCGTGCCGGTGGCCGGATTCCACTGATTATCGGTTGTGCCTTGACCAAGCAGGCTCGTGAAGCTCTGGGCATGGGTGAGGCTGATATTTTTGCCAAAGCTGCCAACCCAACACCGAAAGCCGATCAGGGTTATACTCAGGCGCAGAAAATGGTTGGTCGCGCCTGTGGTGTTGACGGTGTCTTGCCCGGTTCTTCATGCTCTCCAATCATGACGACCGTTGGCTCTCAAGATACAACGGGTCCGATGACTGCTGATGAGATCAAAGAGTTGGCTTGCCTCCGCTTTAAGTCGCCGATGGTGATGCAGTCTTTCTGTCATACCGCTGCTTATCCGAAACCAGCTGACGTCAAGATGCACGCAACCCTGCCAAAGTTCATCGCTGATCGTGCTGGCGTTCCCCTGCGTCCTGGTGATGGTGTTATTCACAGCTGGCTGAACCGTCTGCTGGTTCCTGATACTGTCGGTACTGGTGGTGATTCGCACACGCGTTTCCCGATCGGTATCAGCTTCCCGGCCGGTTCCGGTCTGATCGCTTTTGCCGGAGCTCTTGGGTTCATGCCACTCGATATGCCTGAGTCGGTACTGGTTCGCTTTAAAGGTGAGTTCAACGAAGGGATCACCCTGCGTGATGCCGTTAATGCGATTCCTTATTGGGCCATCAAGCAGGGGCACCTGACTGTTCCGAAAAAGAATAAGGTCAATATCTTCAATGGTCGTATTCTCGAGATGGAAGGTCTGCCGGATCTGTCGGTTGAACAGGCTTTTGAGCTGACAGATGCCGCGGCCGAGCGGAGCGCTGCTGCCGGTTGTATCCAGCTTTCCGAAGAGAGCGTCTGCACCTATCTGCGTTCCAACGTTGCCCTGATGAAGAAGATGATCGAAGAAGGGTATCAGGATCCTGAAACTCTGCAGGGCCGGATTGATGCCGTCAACGAATGGCTCAAGGATCCGAAACTGCTTCGGGCTGATGCCAATGCAGAGTACGCTGCTGTTATTGAAATCGACCTGTCAGAAATTACCGAGCCGATTCTCGCCTGTCCGAACGATCCCGATGACGTCAAGCTGCTCTCTGATATTCAGGGCACCCCGATTCAGGATGTTTTCCTCGGTTCCTGTATGACCAACATCGGACACTTCCGTGCTGCTGCTGAAATCTGGCGTGGTGAGAAGTTCAACCCGAGTGTTCGCACCTGGGTTTGCCCGCCGACCCGCATGGATCAGGCTAAGCTCAAGGAAGAAGCTGTCTTCTCGGTCTTTAGTGCCATGGGCGCTCGACTGGAGATTGCCGGTTGTTCTCTCTGTATGGGTAATCAGGCGCGTGTGCCTGACGGTGTGAACATGTTCTCGACCAGTACCCGTAACTTTGACGACCGTATCGGTAATGGTGCGCAGGTTTATCTTGGTAGTGCTGAACTTGGTGCTGTTACAACAACCATGGGTAAACTGCCGACTCCGGCTGAATACCTGGCCGTTTACAAAGCAAAGGTTGCTCCGAAGGCAGATGAGATTTATCAGTATCTGCAGTTTGATGAGATGGAAGGATATGGCGGCTAAAGATATCGCCGTTCCAGAGAGTATTTAATATGTAAAAGGGCCGCTCATTTGAGCGGCCCTTTTTTTATCCGTTGTTTTCTGGCTTAATAACGAAATGAACCCGATGCGTGGGGCCGGAACCCCACGGTTTTGTCAACTGTTGTAAGGAATTAGTCTTTAACAAAACGAACAGAGTGAAAAGGGGTCAGGCTGTAGGACCTGCCCCCTTTGAATTAATTATTTGTTCGTTATGTCTGCCTGCTCAGTCTCTCCATCGCCACCTTTAAGCTGACCCGAAGGCGCTCAAGAACATCTGCCAGTCGACCAATCTCATCATTTGAGTTTGATTCAATTTTCTTGTCAACTTTTCCGTCGGCCAGATCAGAGGCGATTTCGGTGAATTCTTCCAGTGGTCGCATCGATTGGTTGACAACGATGAAGACCGAAATCAGCGATATGATCAAGATCACTCCCATGATTGTAATCAGGGTTGTCTGCAGTCCGGCCTGGGCGGCCATCGTTTTTTCGAGTGAAAAACCGATACGAAAACCTCCCCAGTGCTTTCCCTTGACGAATATAGGTGTGGAGATGTCCCACATTACTTCGCCCGTGTCGCGATAG
>JBFFPW010000230.1:0-3492 GCA_041573815.1 Desulfuromonadales bacterium | reverse complement strand
CATACAGGACGCTGTCGGTAATAACGCAAACACCACACTAAACGGCGTCGGATCAACGGCCCTCGTATTCGTCGATGCCCTCGCTCCTGTTGTCACATCCGTTACTGTTCCCGCAAACAGCACATATTGAGGGGTTGGTCGTGCTGGAACGGCTCTCCTGACAACATCTCTTTGCACGCGAATCTGGTTCTGGTAGACTTCATAAATAACGAGGAATTCGGAGCTTATGATGCCCAGAGTGTTATTGTCGATTTCCCTGCTTTTTTTTCTTGCGGCCTGCGCCGTTTCCCAACCTTTCCCCCCGGCACAAATGCAAGCAACTACGCCACCGCCTGTTACCCGGATGCTTCCGGTTATGGATGATGTCGCTATTGGTGTGAGTCAGTCGCTGGATGGCTGGATAATCAATTCCGAAGTTCCTGATTTTCTCCTTGAAGAGTTTGTCCACCATATCGAACATGAACTGGCCGATAAAGGGCAAGCACGAACACGCGATGAGATGATTGCTGTTGCCCGCAAGCGCGTCGCGGCCAATGAGCTCTATATTTATAAGCCTCAGAGTCGCGCCTGGGTCGCTGTCGATTTCAGCGCATTACACGAAGGCGAAAAAGCACCTGGTCGACAGGCGGTCTACAATTCAGCACGTTTTGCAGCTGAAAGCCTCGCTGGTGAAGAGGGCGTGATGGATGTTCAGCATACCGTGTCCAGTGTTGTGGTTTATGGTGCCGACGTGGCTTTTCGCCTCGACGCGACATTTACTCTGCATGGCGAGCCCCGTAAATTTTCGGGGATAATCGGGTTTGCCAATCCGTACTGGATCTATGTTTATTATACTGACGAACTCAAAGATCCGGCTGATTATATGGTTATGGATAAATTGCTTGCGACTATGACTCTGCGCAGGAAATAAGGTGGGTGTTGCCTGTTTGAATCGCCCTTTGTCGTTAACCCGTTTTTTGGTAATTAAACAACTTGCTTTTCATTATTGAACTGTGTTAAATAATCAGTACTTTTCGATAATGTTTCGACTGAAAAGTGAGCCCCGGCTCACTTTTTTTGTTTTCGGAGATCCAAAATGAGCATGATGCAGAGACCTCTTGTTGATGAACTTCTCGACTTTGTCGTGCCTATCCTGGAGGATGCCGGCTACGAACTGGTTGATCTTGAGTTCAAACAGGAGGGCCCCGAATGGTTCCTGCGGATATTTATCGACAAGGACGGAGGCGTCAATCTTGATGATTGTGCCAGCATTAGTCGTGAAGTCAGTGCTATCCTTGAAGTTGAGAATGTTATAGATCAAGCCTATCGGCTTGAAGTCTCTTCGCCCGGGATGGATCGGCCGCTAAAAAAGCCGGAGGATTTCGAGCGCTTTTCCGGTGAGCGGGTCAAGGTGAAAACTCTTGAGTTGATAGACCCGGACGAAAGAGGTCATACGCGCAAAACATTTATTGGCACTCTGCTTGGTCTGCATGATGGTCGTATCAGAATCCGTCAGACGGACAAGAAGGGTGGCGAAATAGAAATAGCATTAACCGAGATCGGCTCGGCCAATCTTGAACCGGAATTTTAAACAAGCGGCAATAATTGTTGCCAGCAAAATGATAAACGAACACGCAAGGGGGACAATCAGATGGTTGTTAATCTGAATCATGTCATCGATCAGGTCGTTAAAGACAAGGGTATCAATCGTGAGCTGCTTGTCGAAGCACTGGAATCTGCCGTTCTTTCGGCAGCCAACAAAAAATACCGCAACACCCGCGATCTTGAAGCGCATTTCAATAATGAGATCGGCGAAGTCGAGCTTTTTGAATTCGTAACAGTCGTTGAAGAGGTTGAAGACTCCTATCAGGAGATTTCCATTGATGAAGCCAAGGAAATTGACCCTGATGCCGAGCCTGGCGATTCTCTCGGGATGAAGCTCGATGCTTCAAACTTCAGTCGGATTGCTGCTCAGACCGCTAAGCAGGTCATTATTCAGAAGGTTCGTGAAGCCGAACGTGAAGGTATTTACAACGAATTCAAGGATCGTGTTGGCGAACTTCTGAACGGTATTGTTCGTCGTTATGAAAGAGGCGATCTGATTATCGACCTTGGTCGGGCCGAAGCGTTATTACCGCACCGGGAACAGGTGCCCCGCGAAAATTATCGTCAAGGCGATCGTGTTCGTGCGTATCTTTCCGAGGTGAAATTGTCACCAAAGGGCCCGCAGATTATCCTTTCCAGGACCCATCCGGGAGTGGTTGCTGCGCTTTTCAATTCAGAGGTGCCGGAAATTTCCGAAGCGATCGTCGAAATCATGGGGGTTGCTCGTGAGCCAGGCAGTCGGACCAAGATCGCTGTTGTTTCACATGATTCTGATGTCGATCCGGTCGGTGCTTGTGTTGGCATGAGAGGGTCGCGGGTGCAGAATGTTGTTTCGGAACTGCGGGGTGAGAAAATTGATATCATTCCCTGGACACCAGACATTGCCCGGTTTGCCTGCTCGGCACTTTCGCCGGCGGAAGTCACTCGTGTTTATGTCGATAACGATGAGCAATCTCTCGAAATTATCGTTCCTGATGATCAGCTTTCGTTGGCCATTGGTAAAAAAGGCCAAAATGTCCGTCTTGCAGCCAAGTTGACGAACTGGAAGATTGATATCAAAAGCGAAACTCGGGCTGCTGAGGCTGAACTCGAAGAGGCTGTTGAAGAGGAAGTCGAAGTCCCGGAAGAGATTACAGCCGAGTACCTGGTCGGGAAATATACCAAAGACGAACTTTACCAGATGGCCAAGGATCATTCGGTTCCTGGTAGAAGCAGTTTAGGCAAGGACGAGTTAGCAGAAAAACTTGCTGTGATTTTACCGACAGTGGTAGAAGAAGTAGACGAAGAAGATGAAATGCTGCATGCAACGGCAGATCCGCATGTAGCAGAAGAGACTGAAGTTTCTGAGCCAGAGCCCGAAGTTGAGGCCGAGGAAGACGAAAACGAATAGGAAATCGATGCAAAATCAGCGTCGAACAGCTGAACGAAGTTGTGTTGCCTGCAGGGCAAAGGGTGAACAAAAACAGTTTATTCGTTATGTTCTCGGACCGGCCAACCAGCTTGCAGTTGATTATCGTAACCGACTGCCCGGACGTGGTGCATATACCTGTTTTACCAAAGAATGTTTGGGTAAGGCATTAAAGAATGGCGGTTTCTCCAGAGCTTTTCGCAAAGAGATCTCACAGTTAAGTCAGGGTGACCTGCTTAATAGTGTTCAGGCCGCTATTGGCCAGCGAATTCTCGGTCTGCTCGGAGTTGCTCGCAAGGCTGGTGCTGTTATCTCCGGGACCAGCCAGTTACAGGCTGCTTTTGGTCGACAGGAAATTAGGTATCTGATGATCGCTGAAGATGCCGCTGTCGGCTCGGTTGAAAAGATAACCCGACAATCAGAGCAGGAAAATGTACAGTGGGTCCGGTTTTCCAGTCAGGAACTGATCGGTCAGATAGCCGGCCGCGGCCGGCTATCTG
>JBFFPW010000229.1:0-3503 GCA_041573815.1 Desulfuromonadales bacterium | reverse complement strand
GCCCGACCCGACCCCTTAATTGATGCAGTTGCGACAACCCGAAACGCTCAGCATGTTCGATCATCATGATCGTTGCCCTTGGAACATCAACTCCGACCTCAATAACAGTGGTTGACAGCAATACGTCAATATCACCGGCCTTAAACGCCGACATCATCTCGTCCTTCTCTTCAGATTTCATCTGGCCATGGAGTAGCCCCACCCGGCAAGTACTGAAAACTGTCTGCTGCAGGGTTATATAATCTTCACAAGCGGCTCGAAGGTCTGATTTTTCACTCTCCTCAACCAATGGGTAGACGATATAAGCCTGAAGTCCCTGCTGAACCTGTTGTTTAATCAGTTCGTATGCACTGCCTTTCTCGGTTTCACTGATCATCGATGTTTTAACCGGAGTCCGCCCCGGCGGCATCTGATCAATAATCGAAAGAGATAAATCACCGAATACTGTCAAGGCCAGGGTGCGAGGAATAGGCGTCGCCGTCATAACCAGAATATGCGGATTCTCCCCTTTTCTCTTCAGTACTGCCCGCTGCTTGACTCCGAAGCGATGCTGTTCATCAATAATACCGAGACCCAGCCGTTTAAACGTAACGCCTTCCTGCAGTACAGCATGGGTCCCGACAACCAGATGAACCTCACCCTGCTCTATCTTCTCAAGTGCTTCTTTCTTCTGTCGGGTCGTCATCGAGCCGGTCAGCAGGACGATATTCAGGTTGAGTTCAGCTAGCCAGGGGGAAAACTGCTTGAAATGCTGTTCAGCCAGAATCTCGGTTGGCGCAACAACCGCTACCTGGCAGCCATTTTCAATCGCGACCAATGCCGTCATCAGGGCAACAAGGGTTTTCCCGCAACCAACATCGCCCTGAACCATACGATTCATTGGATGTGGCTTCATAAGGTCCTGCTTGATTTCACCCAGAACACGGCGTTGCGCATCGGTCATTTTAAATGGCAACAAATCCACCAGGGGCTTGGTGTATTGATGATGAACCTGAAAGGGAATGCCCTGCTCAATAACAACACCACGTCGTTTCAGGGCCATCCCAAGTTCAAGGAAAAAGAATTCATCATAAACCAGAGTGCGTCGACCAGCATCACGCCCTTCATTGAGATCGGCCAGCACGGATGAATTATCAGGCCAATGGGCCTGTCGTAATGCATCCGATATTTCCAAAAGTGATCTTTTGCTCAGGAGCTCTTCAGGAAGATTTGTGGGTGTTGATGCTGCGAACCTTTCAACCGCACCCTTCCAGATCTTGCGGGCGGTTTTTTGATGTAATCCATCCGTCAATGGGTAGACCGGAAGCAGTCGACCATAACTTAATGTATTACTTGATATATGATCTTCAAAAGATTCGTTTTCTTTCAGAAATTCAACGTCAGGGTGATGCACCTCCCTGAGGGCTCCAAAGCGTTTTATGTCACCAATAAAAAACGCCTTGCGGCCGACCGCAAAGCGCTGTTTCATCCATGTTTTTTTATAATGAAACCACTTCAGTGACACCTGACCGGAACCGTCACTAACAATGACTTCATAAATACGCCGCCGGGCCCTTTTAGTGAACATCTCCCCGGCTGCCAGAATCTCTCCGGCAAATACCTCCTGAAAACCATCCCGGAGTTGGGCGATCTTCCTGATTTCCCTTCGGTCCTCGTAACGATGTGGAAGACAATAAAGAAGGTCCTCAACTGACTCCAGTCCCATTTTCTGCAAACGCTGCAGGACTGCGGGCCCAACCCCACTCAGTTGAGTTAAAGGAACAACCGGATGTCCATTCTCATTTTCCAGGGAATCAACCTCCAGCCGGCTTAAAGAATTTCTTTCAATTCCTTAATGAACTCATCAACATCAAGACCGTGTGCTCTGGCGCCCTGAATAAGAGTTTCATTCTCGGCACCACCACAACCAACGCATCCGAGATTAAACTTCTCCGTAAGGATCTTTCCGACCTCAGGTTTCATCCTGAGCAGTTGACCGAAAGTGGTATTGTAATCGATAGTAGGTTTGCTCATAATATTTACTCGTAAACAATATTAGTGATTTCGTACATTCTCATTCCACCCGGCACCTGAATCTTGACTTCGTCATCAACAAAATGTCCGATCAAGGCTTTTCCGACCGGCGATGTAACCGATATTTTACCCATTTTGATGTCAGCTTCATCTTCGCCAACAATCTGATAGGTGACTTCATTGTCCGTATCAACATCAAACAGAGTGACGGTTGCACCAAAAACTATTTTTTCAGAATCAATTTCAGCCGGATCGATGATCTGGGCCAAGGCAATCTTGCCGTTAAGCTCCTGAATCCGTCCTTCGATCATCCCCTGCTTGTCTTTCGCAGCGTCATATTCTGCATTCTCAGAGAGATCCCCATGGTCACGGGCTTCGGCAATGTCCTGAACAACCTTGGGTCGCTCAAACCTGACCAGGTTCTTTAATTCTTCCTGAAGTTTTTGATAACTCCCAGGAGTCATTGGTATAGAATTTGACATTCTTTCTTGTCCTTTGTAATAAAATGACCGGACGGAGAAGACTCCGCCCGGCTGATAAATACGTTTATTTGTTGTTTATATGGCCGGATAATACTCCTGAATCGGCACAGAGTCAAGGCTTTCCCGCTTCATGGCAAGGATGCCATCGACTGCGGCCCGGATTCCGGCTACGGTCGTAAAGTAAGCAACATTGTTCATTAAAGCTGTCCGACGGATCGAGAAAGAGTCAGTTATCGACTGGGCACCAAAGGTTGTGTTGAAGACCATGGCAATCTGCTGACTCTTGATCGCATCGACACAGTGCGGCCGGCCTTCCTTGACCTTATTGACGATTTCGGTTTTGACGCCATGCTCAATCAGGTAAGAAGCGGTGCCGCTGGTCGAAACAATTTCAAATCCGGCATCTACCATCTTTTTGACGGCTTCGAGAATATGCTTTTTGTCGGAATCTTTAACACTGACAAAAATCTTTCCGGACATCGGCAGGTTGACCCCGGCGCCAAGTTGAGCCTTGGCAAAAGCTTTGCCGAAGTCATAGTCGATTCCCATAACCTCCCCGGTTGATTTCATTTCAGGTCCAAGCAGGGTGTCGACTCCAGGGAATTTAACGAATGGAAAGACCGATTCTTTAACGGAAACATGTTCGGGAATAATTTCTTCGAAAATCCCTTGATCTTTAAGTGAGCGACCACCCATGATTTTTGCAGCAATCTTGGCCAGTGGTCGGCCGGTTGCCTTGGATACAAAAGGCGATGTCCGGCTGGCCCGTGGATTCACTTCAATCAGATAAACAGTTTCATCCTTGACTGCAAACTGAATGTTCATCAAGCCCCGGACCCCGAGTTCAAGGGCCAGAGCAACGGTTTGACGGCGGATCTCATCGACGATGTCATCCGCCAGAGAATACGGAGGCAAAGCACAGGCCGAGTCACCGGAGTGGATACCGGCCTCCTCTATATGTTGCATAATACCGCCAATGACGACATCGGTGCCGTCGGCCAGGGCGTC
>JBFFPW010000228.1:0-3529 GCA_041573815.1 Desulfuromonadales bacterium | reverse complement strand
CTGATCATCGGCGCCCGCAGTGACCGCCGAGGGGAATACCACCTGTCGGCCCGAACCGCGACCGTTCTTTTGTTGCTGGTCTTTGCCGCTTATGCTCTCCAGATCAACAAAAACTACCTGGTTGAACCAGCCCTGAACGTTGCCGTGTTACTTCTTGCCGTCCGCCTGCTCACCGAAAAAGAGGGCCGCCACTTCCTGCAGATTTTCCTGCTCGCCGGATTCGCATTGGCCGGCTCCAGCCTGATGACCTTGAGTCTCGCTTTTCTGCCGCTGATGGTCTTGCTGGTCACCGGCATTATCTGCGGACTGGTCCTGATCTGTTTCTACAGCGACGATCCACGACTCGCCCTTGATCGTAGCGGTTTTTACCGACTGCTTCGCACGAGTCTGGTCCTACCGGCCGGGGCGCTGCTGCTGGCGGTGTTTTTCTTTTTCATCCTGCCGCGCACCCAACACCCACTCTGGGATTTTCTTAACCCCGGAGGAGCTGTCAAGGTCGGTTTCTCTGAGGAGGTTCGACCCGGATCGTTCACATCAACCTCAACTGACGAGACCGTCGCCTTCCGGGTCGAAGCACCGGAGATGGATCCAAATGATCTTTATTGGCGGGTTACGGTTCTCGATGATATGGATGGCCCTGTCTGGAAAAGAACCTCACCGGCGTCTTTCGGCGACCCAAACATTACCGGAGGGAAAGCGCTAGACTTAACCATTTTCCCTGAAGCGAACCAGGGAAAATTTCTCGTCACTCTAGACAAACCTGAATCGATTCACGGCGTTTATAATCGCCGGTGGACTGATGGCACCTTCATATATTACCGAAACTCAAAGAGACCACAAAGCTATCAGGTCAAAGCCAGACTGAACGGAAGACTCCTGGCTGATGAAAAGACCGCCCGAAATATATACCTGAAGCTACAAAAAGAGGCGGCTCCAAGGACAAGACAGCTTGCCCGCGAACTAATCACCGCCGAGAAAAAAAACCGTTCTCAGCGTATCGAGGCAATCAAAAATTTCTTCCGCAACCGACAGCTCGTCTATGCGACTGATGACCTGCCGATAACGGATACCCCGATCGACACTTTCCTGTTTGAAACAAAGCGCGGTTATTGCGAATACTTCGCCTCAGCCTTTGCCATTATGCTCCGGGAAACCGGAATTCCGGCGCGCCTGGTTGGCGGGTACCTTGGCGGGATCTATAATCCGCTGGGAAGTTATTATATTGTCGGTGAAAAAAATGCCCATGTCTGGGTGGAGGCATTAACCGATGAAGGGATTTGGGAGAGAATCGATCCGAATCTCTACGCTATCAATGCCGGCACTTCTCTACTGGCCCGGAGTCTCCAAAAACGACCAGCCTGGCAGCAGTGGGCAGATGCCATTGACTATTACTGGACCCAGGCCGTCATTACCTTTGACTTTACCCGGCAGATGGAATTTGCCAAGTCAGCCCGGGATAAAATGCGCGAATGGCGCAAAGGGGAGTTCTCCTGGCGGAAGAATGCCTGGATTATTGCTGTCCTGCTCTCTCCAGCAATACCTATTCTCTTACTCAGGAGAAAAAATCTTTCCGTCGAGGAAAAACTTCTCGACAAATTCACCCGGATTATCAAGCAACAGGTTGGCTCTGAACAGATCCCCGCAGCTATCGGTCTGCAAGCGATGGCCCACCGCTCACCCGATCCGCGTGCCCGGGAATTTGCCGAGATTTATGGTGGAGCGATTTACCGCGACAGGGTTTTGAGAAAAGACGAGATCGTAAAATTGAAGAAATTGCTCAGCGATATGCGAAAAAGCTCAACGTAATTCGGTTTAAACTTTGTCCTGCTTTTTCCCGGTTGGCCGACGACGCGGCCGCCTTCGCCGCTGCCCACCGCCCGGCCGGCTTCCCTGGGTCTGCTTTTTGGCCGGTTCATTTTCCTGACCCGCCAGAACCTCCTGCCAGGCGGCAACCAGTTCCTGGTCCTCTCCGCTCACTTCGTTCCATAAGTTGAACAGTTCAAAAGCTGCCGGGGTCGCCGGGTGCCGCAAAAACCGTTTTTCGCCACGACGACCACGGCCCAGTTTAAACCGGTAAATACCGAGCATCATCTCACGGGCCTGATGACGAATACCGTGGGCGATATGGTAATGCGCCCGATGCGGTTCAAGCAGTTCGTTTGCCTGATGCATCGCCGCGGCAAAATCGAGGTCAGGCTGCTGATCAAGCTGCTGCAGGAAACTGGAAAGATAAAGCGAAGCCAATACAATTGCTTCTGTGGCCGGTTTTCCGGATGCCGTCCGTTGATCGATCCGGTCAATCAGCTTCAAAGTGTTTACATCGGCCGAATAGTCAGGAAAAAGGTGTTCAAGAAGGCCGGTCTCCTTGGCCTGACGCAGGACAGGGCCTGCCACTTTATGGCGGAAAAGCTCCATCAACTCTTCACGCAAGCGGGCGGGAGCTGCCCCGGCCAGTTTATGGGCCTGCTTGCCAATTGCCTCCCGTGCCTTAGCATCGACGTCAAAACCGAGACGGGCAGCAAATTCAAGCGCTCGCAGCATCCGCACCGGATCCTCTTCGAAGCGGACCATCGGATCACCAATCACCCGGATTTTCTTTTCCTCAAGGTCACGTAACCCTCCAACATAATCGACGATGGAAAAGTCACTAATATCGTAAAAAAGGGCGTTGATGGTGAAATCCCGACGGGAAGCATCCTCGGCCGGCGTGCCGAAAACATTCTCCGAGGCGTGCGCCCTTTCCTGGGGACATTCCGGCAATTCGGACAGATCGGCCTGTCTGCGAAAGGTTGCGACTTCAACCAGTTGATCCGGGCCAAAACGGATGTGGGCCAGTCGAAACCGGCGCCCGACCAGAAAACAGTTGCGGAACAGCTTGCGCACCTGGTTCGGGGTTGCATCGGTGCCGACATCAAAATCTTTCGGTTGGCGCCCCAGCAACAGATCACGCACCCCACCACCGACAAGAAAGGCCTTGAAACCATTGCGATGCAGGCGATAAAGAACCTTGATCGCTTCGTTATCGATCGATTTCCGGGAAAGGTGATGCTCGGAACGGGACAAGACAACCGGCTCCGGCAGGACGACATCTTTTATATTCATAAAGATCAATCGGTTCGGGTTAAAATCGGCATCAATCTAGCAGAGAAGCGCAAAAAAAGGAAGAACTCTCCATCAATCAGAATGTTTAAGAGTCGTTGATTCTTCTCGAGTTGATGTATAATTTGCATATAGTGGCAAACACGCCCCCGGAAAGAGAGCTATTATGCCATTCCGCATCTGCCTGATCATCGTCATTTCCCTCTCCCTGCTCGCTTGCAGTTCAAATGACAAGCAGGACAGTTCAGATCATATTTACAAACAGCAGAAGCAGGCACTGGACAAAGCTAAAGAAGTAAGCCGCATGGCAGATGATATCGAAAAAAAGAGACGTAAAACGCTGGAGGAAAACAGTCAGTGAGGAACAATGCAGTAGGCACTATCTTTTGCCAGGGCAAAAACGGAGCCATCCTTGTCATCATCCTGATTG
>JBFFPW010000227.1:0-3540 GCA_041573815.1 Desulfuromonadales bacterium | reverse complement strand
GGGAAAACAAAGAGTCTTTCAACATCAAAACCGGCCGCGGCGGTATGGTTGACGTCGAGTTCCTGACCCAGTACTTCCAGCTGCAGTATGGCCGAGAGAATCAGGCGATACGGGAGACAAATACCCTGAAGGCCTTGCAGAAGATCAATGAGGCGGGTATTCTGAAGGATAGTGATTACGAAAAGTTGAGCGATGGCTACAAATTCCTGCGGCGGCTTGAGAATATGCTGCGGCTGGTTCATGATCAATCGATCAACGAGATTTCCAACAAACCGGGTTACCTGAACAAACTGGCCAGAAGATTAGGCTACGATGGCAAGTCGGGCAGTGTCAACGAAGAGTTAATGAAGGACTACCACTCTTTCACTGAAAACATCAGGTCGATTTTCAACCGATACCTGCTAGTTGACAGTGAAGCCTCTGACGAAACGGATGATCAGAAAAAATGACAACCAAGCATCAAATAATTCTTGTCGATGATGATCAAAACATCCGCCGCTTTCTGGATGAGTTCCTCAAGATGAAAGGCTTCGCCGTCAGCAGTTTTTCTTCTGCGGAGGAGGCGCTACCTGAACTGGCCAAGGGGAACTTTTCAATCGCGATATTTGACATTGTCTTGCCGGGAATGTCGGGCCGAGAGGCCTGCGCCAAAATTCGTGAAAACTCCCAGACAGCCAACCGCCCGGTCATTCTGATGACAGCGATCCACCGTGGCTCCGATCAGGCGCAAAAAGCCAAGGATGAATTTGGCGCGACCGAGTACCTGCTCAAGCCTTTCGGCCTCGACACTCTTTACCAGAAGATTCTCGAATTGCTCGGTGAGGAATATAAAGTGTCGGACATCAAGGAGCGGGAGACGGCAACGATCCAGGGAACTCTGGCTGAAACCGCCTTCCCCAAGCTTTTACATGACCTCTACGCTCTCAAGGTAACCGGCCTGCTGCACGTAACCCTGAATGAGCGTAAAAAAGTTATTTATTTCATGGAAGGATATCCGATCTTTGTCCGCTCGAATCTGATCCGTGAATGCCTTGGCAAACTGTTGGTCCGAAAAGGCTTTATTGACGAACGGGAATGTGAAGAGTCGCTCAAAAAAGTCAAGGAGACAGGTCGTCTGCAGGGCACCGTGCTGATCGAAATGGGTTACCTGACACCACAACAGTTACACGACGTACTGAAACTTCAAGCGTCCGAAAAACTTCTTGAAATCTTCTCATGGACCAATGGTGATTACCGATTCAGCCATGCTCAGGATTTCAAGAAAAATATTACTCGCATCAACCTTTCGCCCGCGACATTGATTCTTCAGGGCCTGCGCATGTACTACTCGGAAGTAGCGCTGGACAAAATACTCAAACCACATCTCTCCTATTATCCGGCACTGTCGACCAATCCTCACTACCGTTTTCAGGATATCGAGCTGACCAGCAAGGATGCAACGCTTCTCGCCTCTTGCCGCGGCGATAAAACATTCGAGGAAATCCTCGAGGAGTATCCACTCTCCCGGTTCGAGAACAAGCAACTGTTAACCGCCCTGCTGATGGTCAACATGCTTGAAAGCCGGGAGATGCCATTATCTCCGGAAGAACAATCAACTCTTTTCACTTCTTCACCCGAGAAGCAGGAGAAGAGAGAGTCTTTCCTCGGTGACTATACCCGCATGATGCAGGAAGACTTTTTTGCCCTGCTCGGAATTCCACACGATGCAAAAACCGATGAAGTTCGAAAATCATATGTTCAGCTCGCGAAAAAATACCATCCTGACCGATACTTACAGGACAATATTTCAAACGATCTAAAACAGAAGATCAACACCCTGTTTCAACGGATTGGCGAAGCCTATGAGACACTATCCGACGCAACGCGCAAAAGTGTTTACTTGGCAGAGTTGACCGGCACCGGCAAAAAGAAAAACTCTGAAGCTGCTGACATTCTTAAGGCTGAAACATGCTTCCAAAAAGGTTTGGTTCTGCTCAAGGTCAACAATTTTAATGAAGCGAGAAAAGAACTTGAAACGGCAGTCCAACTTTACCCGAAAGAACCCGAGTACATTTGTTACCTCGCCTGGACCCTGTTCAAGGGATCAGACAAACCGGTCGATAAAGATCAGGCAAAGAAAAGGATGCTCAAGGCGCTGCAGATGAATCCCGATCTCGACAAGGCACACTTTTTCCTGGGGCACATGCTGAAAGAAGAAGGGAAGGATCGAGAGGCTGAGAAACGATTTGAGCGGGCCATTCAATGTAATCCGAACAACACCGAAGCACTGCGAGAATTACGGCTGTTCCAGATGCGTAAACCGTCTAATGGAAAAGCGTCAGCTCTACTGGGCAAGATGTTTAAAAAGTAGTCTGTTCAGATTCCGAGCTTTGCCGAAATCATCGCTGGCAGGTCAAAATACTCCAGAGCTTTTCTGAAATGCTCCGGAGCCATCTCTTCTTGAACTTTCTCCATAAACTGCTGGATCAGGAAAGCCCGCAGCTTGTCGCGCAGATCTTTCTGAATCCCCCGAAAAAGAAGACCGACCCGGACGTTGTTGTCAGCTGCCGCCGAGAGGTGGTGCGCATAAATCACCCGGCTATCTATGGTCAGCGCTTCCCCATCAAGCGACAGTGATAGAAAAACTTGTTGATCACGGACCATTTCCCGATAGTACGAGAACCGGCAACCCATGGAGGAAAGGCTACTCAGTGTAACGGACACGGTTTCATCGTCGACGACCACTGAAGCGGCCAGCTCGACGTCCATGCGAATGTGCATGCGTGGTGGTTTATGGTAACGATGTTCAAGGAACTGCCAGAAGTTTTCTACTGACAATGGCAGACTTAATCGATCAGTCCCCTCATATTTGGACCGGGTCAACCAGACAGCTCTTTGTCCTTCAGCCGGCTCAGCACAACCTTCTTCAGCCAGGAGCAAAACATCAGGACGACCTGCATCACAAATCTCAAAACTCCAATGCCGCAACAGCGATTTCAGGAAATCAGTAAACGCATCACAGCAGGTTGCAATCGCAATCTTCTTGCCGCCAACGGCTCTGTCAGAAACATCTCTGAGCATTAGGGTCCTTGTTAAGGAAAAAAGTAAAACAGCTTCGTTTATTATAACTGATTCCAGGTGATATTCAGAATTCAGCCAGACTCTTGTCCATCAGGTGGCGAGGGTGAACATTGCCCAGAGATGTCATCATACTTTTTTTAAGGTGAGAGTTCTCTTGCGCCAGTTCCCGAACCAGCATTTTCATGCGCTGACGCTTCTGATCAACCTCACCACAAACCGGACAGGCACAACAAACAACCGGGAACTGATGTTCCCGGGAAAAACGGATAATATCACCCTCTTCGACATAGACCAGCGGCCGGATCACCGTATGTCGCCCGTTATCGGCTTGTAACTTCGGGCTCATCGCCTTCAGGCAGCCGGCATAAAACTGGTTGAGAAGAAGCGTTTCGATAAAATCATCGAGATGATGACCAAGAGCAATTTTATTGCAACCAAGTTCGTCCGCCATGGTGTAAAGAACCCCGCGGCGCAGGCGAG
>JBFFPW010000226.1:0-3548 GCA_041573815.1 Desulfuromonadales bacterium | reverse complement strand
GGCAATGATGACATCGGCCGCCGACCCGGCGATTTCTGTGTAACCGCTTAGATGAGACCGGTTCGTGCTTGTTACCTCGTTGAGGATGACCCGGGCTGAGGTTGTCCCAAGATTTGGATTTCCGAGGACATAACCGGCCAACTCCGTCTGCGAAAGCGCCGAACTGTTGTTTAGAACCAACCCCTCTGGATTGACATTGAAGTCGAGATATTTATTGTGCGAAACACCCTGCGGAGTTGCCTGAACGATATTGACAACCGGCAGGCCGTTCGGGGCCGCGACGACTGTCGGCTGATTACTTATCGACGTACTTCCATCAGGAACTACCCCGGCTGCATAAAGCTGTGGCGGAGCTGCCAGCCAGACGCAAAGCAAAATCGCCACAATTTTCATTTTTCGTAAAACCATGTCCCCCTCCAGGTTCTTAGAAGAAAAGTGTATAGCTGAAAACAAATTCGCCATCACTGTTGATAAAACCGACGGGTCTGTCTACCGGATGACTGTAACTGAGATTCATCGATTGATTTGGCCCGATCAACTTCAGACCTACAGTCCAGGATTGCAGGTTTTCGTAGCCGTCATTGTCATTGAGATCAACCTTTACACTTCCCCAGTCTGCGCCAATGAACGGTTCAATTTTGGCCAACCCAACTTTTTGCAGAGATGAGACTTCCGGGAATGAATAGGCAATTTCATTTCGGATATAGCCACCGCTGTTGCCGCTGTACCCTTCCAGCTTGTATCCGCGAACCGAATAGAGGCTGCCGATGCTGACCTGCTCGGAAGGAAACACCATGTCAGTACTGTACTGACCGGAGACCCGCCCCCGATAGGAGAGCCCTGGGACACCGACAATTGCTGACTGGACGGAAAGGTCGGAGATCAACTTGTTGAATTGCGCTTGTGGTGACCCGTTCGGTGCATTTGCATCATCCTGGGCATCGAGAATATTCAGACCCCGGTGGTAGCCGACAGCCCACTGCAGAGATGCCCGTTCGAAATACCAGTCGAGTTTAAGCGTCGAACGGCCGACAATAAAATGCTGGCTCGACGTATCAAGCAACACATCGAGCAGGTAGTTCCTTTCATCCTTCCAGTCCAGCGACAATCCAAAGCTAAGTTTCCTGGTCCGGTCGCGGAAAAGAACCCGATCGGCGAACACGGAAAAATTCCTTGTCGTACCGGTTGCCGGGAAAGTCTGGCTGCTCCCCTCAACAGTCTGTTTGTAATTGAAATGCCTGTAAATGAGCCCGAACAGATTCCAGCCGTAAGGGACTTCGTATCTTGTGAAAAAGTTTCGACTATCTTTCCCGGCATTGCGATGAAAATCATGGCTAAACGTCAATCCAAAATAATCGGCAATTCCATACAGGTTGTCATACCCAAATGACACATGCCCCTGAATTTCTCCTGTCGGCTCGGTACCATTATTATCGAGAGTCAGCGAGAGATGACTTTTTCCACTCGCCTCGTTATCAAGAACGACATCGGTCGTCCCCGGTTTTTCTCCCGGAACAAGACTCAACCGCACATTGTTTGATTGCAGGCGATTAAGTTGGTCAAGCCCTTGTTCAAGTTCGCGTAAATTCAGGAGACGTCCGGAACCAGCCGGAAAAGAAAATCTTACTGACGCATTAACATTTCCATTTTTATCATTATATGTAAACCGCCCTATTTCACCTTCGACCACAGTTAACTCGAGAGTTCCGCCTGTCAGGTCCTGAGGCTTAACATATGGTCTTGAAGTAATATATCCAGCATCAAAATAATTGAGAGTTATTCTTCGTAGAATGGTATTGATGTCCTGAAGTGAAATACATCGACCAGAGAACGGTGTTGTAATCACCTCTAACTCTTTTTGAGAGAACAGGGTTGCCCCCTCTACAACAACATGAGCAACGAAATGACACGCTCCTGTATCAACAAGATCATCATGCGCCGGAAGATCAATATCCGGTAGTTCCGGAGCCGGTTCTCTACGGACCCGGGTATTTTCCTCCAGATTATCCTGCATCTCCTGCTGCTGTTGGATGATTCGTGCCGCATCACGTGCGGCATCATCCGTTGTAGCTGCGAAAAGATGACTTGCAGATAAAACCAGACAAAGAAACACAAGTAACACCTGTGCGCTCATGTTTAATATTCTCTTGTTCAAAACGGATTCCCCTCCAGGGAAATTTCAATTCACCAGAAACCACGTCAGGGAGCAAGGGCACCCAGTAACAAGTAATTCACTTCTGCATTATACAGAAGAATTCTCACATTTCTCGCACAATTCAAAATTTTTTGATTTTTCTTATGAAAGAGGAAGCTTTTGGACTGCCCCTGATGGAGAACAGAAAAGAAGTGCTTAGCCGAATAGCAAACACCAGACAAAAAAATGCCCCTACCTCTGCTGAGATAGGGGTCCCCCTCCGGAATCAAATAACATAAAGGATAAGAAGGTAGCCCTCCGTGAGCTTTGACCAGAAAAAGGCGTTACCGCCTTTGAGCTGTTCTTTGATGTCTACCATTATAAGAGCGATTTCTTACATTTTTCTTACATTTTCAACTTTATTGCCGGTTCTTGTAAAAAAAGTGCCTCTTCTCTTTCCAAAAGCACAATCCAATTCGTAAAATCAACGTGCTTATTAAAAAACAGTTCGGGAATGCAGTAGAATACTAAAAGAGTACTATATGCTTTGCGAATTCGAGTGAGCGCATTATGAAAGCGTTACTTTTTATCATGGTTGCCCTGCTCACCTTGGCAAGCTGCGCATCTGACAGAGATTGGCGTACCGCCAGCCGGGAATCGGCCGGTATTGCCCCCGATCCATTAACAACCAGCGAGGCCATCCTGCATGTGTACGGCGCCGATGCATGGGGGTGGCGCGGCTGGTTCGCGATCCACACCTGGATTGCCGCAAAACGCAGCGACCAGGACCACTACACCGTCTACGACGTTGTCGGTTGGCGCAAACATCGTGGCGGCCCGGTCATGCAGGCGAGACGCGACTCTCCAGATCGTTACTGGTATGGTGAAAAACCGGTCCTGCTCAAGGAACATCGGGGCCAAAAAGCCGAAAAATTAATTAGTGCCGTCGAACGGGCTGCCGACAGCTACCCCTGGAAAGATGAGTACCGGGTGTTCCCGGGGCCGAACAGCAACACCTTCACCGCCTGGGTCGGAAAAGAGGTCCCGGCGCTGGAACTTGACCTGCCGTTTTCAGCGATCGGCAGTGGCTACGCGTATTAATTACCGCCCGTCCTTATTGACACAATATTGCCCTATGTTATCGTTTAATAAAGAGTTTCCACTTACACTTCTTTTTTTAACACGTTTTTATAGATGAAAGGAGCCGTCATGGAAACGAGAATCGACATTGCTTCAAAAGAGCAGCAAGAACATTCCGCCTTTGCCTGTGAAACCTGCAAAACCGACTACGGGCATGAAGAAGCCAAAATCCTCAAGTGGTCCTGTTGTGGACATGAAATGACACGGCTTGAAGTCCTCTATCGGAGTGAGCCATCACCCTGTGGGGCCTGAGAGAGAGGTGAACCAGAAAAGG
>JBFFPW010000225.1:0-3549 GCA_041573815.1 Desulfuromonadales bacterium | reverse complement strand
TCAGCGGCTTGTCACACCCCGGGATCAACCCCCGCTCTTCAGCCCGTCCCAGCAGCGTCTCAACAGCTTTCATCCCTTCATCACCGAGGTCAAGCGAGAAGTCATTCACATATAATTCAATATGGTTATTGATCACCGTATCATCAAGTTCCTGGGCATGCTGTTTGATGTAGGCTCGCGGCTCCTCGGGGCAGGCGTAGGCATATTCGAGGCTTTGGCGGATCGCCCGGTCGGCCTGCCGGATGGTTTCGTCGCCGAGGGAGCGTTTGGCGAGAATACCACCGAGCGGGATCGGCAGGCCGGTCTCATCTTCCCACCAGGCACCGAGATCCTGCACTTCATGAAAGCCGAGATGCTGATAGGTAAAGCGTGATTCATGAATAATGACACCCGCTTCGACCTGACCCTTTTGCATGGCCGGCATGATCTGGTCAAACGGCAGGATGAGGAGATCCTCGAAGCCTTCAGCATAGAGCTGCAGCAGCAGGTTGGCGGTCGTCAGCTTTCCCGGAATCGCTATCCGCTTGCCCCGTAGCTTATTCATCGTCGTCGGTTTGGCAGAAACAACCAGGGGTCCGCAGCCACGACCTAAAGCACCGCCACTCCGCAGCAGGGCATAGTCGTCGCGGAGATGGCCGAGGGCATGATAGGAAATTTTGGTCAGATCGAGGCTGCCGGCCAGTGCCAGCTGGTTGAGGGTTTCGACATCTTCCAGACGTTCTTCGACTGAGAAGGCAAGATCGTTGAGTTTGTTGTGGGTGAGGCCATAAAAGATGAAGGTATCGTTGGGGCAGGGGGAGTAGCCGAGGGAGAGCTTCCGGCTCATAAGGCTTTCTCCAGACCGTTCCAGTCCTTGAGCAGTTCCAGAACGCACTGCTGGGCAATTTCGGCAGCAGCCGGAATATTCCAGCGCTCGGGGTCACGATCGACGGTCAGATTGGAAATACCGCGGACTTCCAGCAGTGGAACGTTGTGCTGCAAGCAGACATGGGTGACGGCGGCGCCTTCCATGTTCTCGCAGATGCCGCCGGTTTGCCTGGCCATCTGCAGGCCCGCTTCATCGGTGCCGGAGCAGGTTGATACGGTCACAAACGGCCCGGGGGCCAGGTGTTTGCCCTGCGGCGAAAGGAAGGCCTTCAGGCGAGCTCTTGCTTGGGAATGCAGCTCTTTGTGCAACGGCAGGTGATTGTAGAACGAAGCGTCATCATTTGAACAGAGTGGAAAACCTATTTTTTGCATGTCAAGGAAGCCGGCCGGAGTGATGACACCCTCGTCGCCGTAAATTTCCTCTTCAGCCAGGGCAATATCACCAATAGTCAAACCGCGACCGGAGTAAGCGCCACCGCAGCCGAAAAGAATGACGGCGACCGGCTTTCGCTCTGAAAGGAGGGCCTGGGTTGCTAGCGCCGCATTGACTTTGCCGACGCCGGTGTGCAGCAGACTGATTAACTGCCCGCTGATGCGGCCTTTTTGCAGGTCGTAGCGCCCGCAGCGGGCACTGGCAGCACCGGCAATGGCATCGCGTAAAAGAGCGGTCTCTATTTCGGTAGCAGCAATAAGTGCAATCATGGTGTTTTTATTTTGTGGTTGCCAGGTTTAAGGGTGGGGTCTGAACCAGCCCTGGCGGATAAGGTCCCGGCGCAAGGTAAAGCCCTGCTTACCAACGACGCCCTGATACCAGAACGGGGTTGCTTCGGCGGTTGCCTTGTGGGGTGGCGGATCCAGCCGCTTGCGACAATCGGTCAGAATTTGCCGGAACTTCTGATCCGGTTCGATAATAATATCAAGAATTTTCTGGCCAAGTTCCGGCTCACTGTTGGAAACGACATGGTCAATGATATCACGCAGATGAAGCCCCATCCGGTAGTCTTCGAGGTCGCCTTCAAAACCGGATTCACATTCGCCGACAAAATCATTCCAGTCCAGCAGGATGGCGCCGAAATCCTCGGCGGCCACATCGGCAAAAGCCGGGTTGCCATCGAGGGCGACTTCAATCAGGTCCTGTTCCCGTTTTGAGAGGAAAAAAGAGAGAGTCTCTTCAACGGCGTACATGCCGAGCTTGTCGACCAGGTCCCCACAGAACTGCACAAAATCGAGATCGGAGTTGTTCATTCCGGCAAAGATGTCCGGGAGGGTCTCACGATCATGACAGAGCAGGGAAAGATGATCGTGGCCAAGATCGGTATGAAAAACCATATCCTCAACGTGTTTGATACCCAACCGACTCAGGTGGTTCATTGTTCGGATGTGATTATCCGTAAAGCAGGAGAGAACCTTTTCCTCGGAATAAAAGATTTCGGTGCCGGAGCGATTGTTCGCCAGGCCGAAACCGACAAATCCGTCATGAATCAGACGATCGATGTAAGGTTCCAGGGTGCTAAAGAGCTCGTTGACCGGCAGGTAGGGGGAATAAAAAACTTCCGGCATGGCCGCTTCGCCTTTGGACACCGGCTGTTCGTTGCGATAATACTCGAGAATCAGAAAAGCTTCGTCAAGGCCACTGCCACAGAGTTCACGGAACAGTACCGGTATTTTTTCCGGGGTTGTGGCAACGGTAAAGCGATAGGAATCGGAGGTGTCTTCCAGCGGGGCGAAGGAGTAACCCTCGCAGGGCAGAGTTTTTTGCCGACTTAACTCCTTACTCCAGAGTTTAATGCCGAGGGGTAATTCGAATGGTTTTATTGTCAAGCTGTCCGCCTCTGAAAAATACAGGAAAAAGATGAAATCAAACAGTGTCAATCTCGGCCAAAAAGTAAATGATTTAGGCACTAAAGTCAATATTTCCGACGCTAATTCAGGCATTTATTTTCAATAAAGACGTTTTATTAACAATAAAAATTAGTTGACAATTCCGGCTCTTTTCGCTATATCCTGCGAGGGTTAAGCGGGAATAAAACCATTTTCTATTTACAGTAGAACGTTTCATCACAAATTTTACATAGTCCAAGTCACGGCTTTTTGCCAAAACGAAATGCATTTAAAGGGATGAGAGATGTCGAAAAAAGAAATCGTACCATCACTGGACAATCCGTTTGCGCCACCGGAAACCGTCGAATTCACCATACCGGGTGAAATTGCCGGCGTAAAAGGTGCTTATGAAGAGGTCATGCAGGAAGGTCACGACCTGATTCAGCGCCCGATCAAGTCAGTTCAGGTCGGCCAGATCGAAAAACAGCACTTCAAAAAGCGTATGACGGTCTGGGAGCGCATCAAGGTCCTGACCCAGGAAGACCCGAATATCCTGTTCCAGAACTGGGGCAAGAATCTCGATGGCGCCTCGCTGGTGACCGGCATTCTTAATGTCAATGGTCGTGATGTTGCCCTGTATGGCCATGATTTCACTGTTCGCGCCGGATCGATCGACGCGACCAACGGCAGCAAACTGGCCAAGCTTTTCAACATGGCCGGGGAAAAAGGGATTCCGGTCATCGGCATGAACGACTCGGCCGGTGCCTTTGTCCCGGCTGGCGTCGGCGGCCTTGACGGCTACGCTGAAGCTTTCACCGCCCTGCGCAAGATCAGTGGTGTCGTGCCGTCGATCATGTGCAT
>JBFFPW010000224.1:0-3552 GCA_041573815.1 Desulfuromonadales bacterium | reverse complement strand
ACCCCATACCAAGACCACCGATCAATACCCGGGGCGTCGCCCGGTCTTTGACTCTTCGGCAGGTCTGCTCGGCCAGTGCGTCTTCGGAGTCGTGAGCGCGTGAGCTCATCAGCACACCGCCATTGACGATGCTTATGGAGAATTCACCATCGCGGAGGCTGAGTTGCAGTTCATCATCGGTGCCCGGTATCTGGGCGGTATCTAAATGTTCCCATGGAATCATAGTTGTTATTTTTGTCAGGTCAGGGGGGTGCCCTTACTTGACGTTCACCTTTATGCGGCCGACTTGTTCGATTTCGGCGGTCATGGTATCGCCACTCTGGACCCGGCTGACCCCGGCCGGGGTGCCGGTCAGGATGATATCACCCTCCTCGAGGGTAAAGATCGCCGACATCTCTTCGACAATCTGCGGGATCGAACGCATCATGAAGGAGCTGTTGCCATCCTGCTTGATCTCTTCGTTGACGCTCAAGGTCAATTGCAGGTTGTGCGGATCGCTAACCTGATCTGCCGGAACAAAATCGGAAAGCGGGCAGGAGGTATCAAAACCCTTGGCGATCTCCCAGGGCAGACCTTTTTCCTTTTGCGCTGACTGGACATCGCGCAGGGTCAGGTCGATGGCGACACCAAAGCCGGCAATATAGTCCATGGCTGTTGTCCGAGAGATATTTTTGCCGCTTTTGCCGATGAGCAGTGCCAGTTCGACTTCGTGGTGGCAGTCATCGGAATAGTCGGGGATGATGACCGTGCCGCCATCGGGGATGATGCTGGTCGATGGCTTGATAAAGATCACCGGTTTGTCAGGGACGGCGTTGCCAAGCTCCTTGATGTGCTCGCTGTAGTTGCGGCCGAGGCAGACGATTTTGCCGACCGGCCAACGTTTGGATGTTCCGAGAAGGTGTGTATGGTACATGGTCCGTTTCCTTTATGAAAAGTTAAATCAGTGTTTAAGTTCATCTGCCCGGGGCAGGGTCCAGTTATAGCGAATGGCGAGAATTCTGAGAATGATGACCGACGAAGCCGCCAGCAGGGTCGCCGGGGCACCGGCGAGTGGAGTCTGGCTCAACAAAACCATCAGGACCGCGCCGGCAATACAGACTGAAGCGTAAAGGGTCTCCTTGCGCATGATCAGCGGGACCTCGTTGGAGAGAACATCGCGGATGACACCACCGGCGGTGGCGGTCATCACCCCGAGCAGGATCGCTCCGAGGGCACCCATCTGGTAGGTCATCGCCTTCTGGGTGCCGATGACGACAAAGGTTCCCAGGCCGACGGCATCAAAGTACAGCAGCGGGTTTTTGAAAAAAGTCATATGCCGGTTGAAAAAAAAGACCAGCAGCGCTACTGCCAGCGAGATGTAGAGATAGAGTTCATCCTTGAGACAGAAGGGCGGAAAATCCCCGAGGAGAATGTCGCGCAGGGTGCCGCCACCGGTGGCGGTGACAACGCCGAGAACCAGAACGCCGAGCATGTCCATGCGGTTGCGGACGCCGGCCCAGGCGCCGGAAGCGGCGAAGGCGGCGGTGCCGATAAGGTCAAGAATGTAGAGTAGTGACATCGTTGTCTCCAATTGTCGCGAGAATAGCTTTTCATCCGGCAAATTGCAAGGATGCCAGTCGCCAGTTGTTATGCTAATATATTTTCATCTCCCACAGGGTATAAAGCATGTTTCTTCCAATTGGTGATTCACCCAATCCGCCCGGAATCCCGTATGTCACTTATTTCCTGATCGGGTTGAATATTGTTGTCTTTGCTCTGGTCACCCTGCCTCTTGCCGGACAGACTCCTGACCTGAACAATCCGATGCTTTATGAATACCTGCGTCTGCTCGGAGCCCAACAGAATCTGCCTCCCGAGGTGATTCTCAAACATGTGTCAGCCTACGATCTTGTTGTCATGCAATACGGCTTTCGGCCGGCGGCCGCTTCGATTGTCACCCTGTTCAGCGCCATGTTCCTGCATGCCAACTTTATGCACCTTTTTGGCAATATGCTGTTTCTGTGGATTTATGGTGACAACGTCGAGCATCGCCTTGGACGCATCGGTTTTCTGGTCGCCTATCTGGTGACCGGGGTGGCATCAACCCTGTTTTTCACCCTGTTTACCATCGGTTCAAATGTGCCGATGATCGGAGCCTCAGGGGCCATCTCGGGAGTTCTTGGTCTGTATTTTATCTGGTTCAAGCGCAATCAGGTCAAGGTCTTCATTTTCCTCTTTCCCTTTATCATGAACACTTTCATGATCCCGGCCCGGCTGGTTCTCGGTTTTTACCTGATCATCGATAATGTTTTTCCGTTTTTGTTGAATTCAGCCGATGGAGGTGGCGTGGCCTACGGTGCCCATATCGGCGGTTTTCTGGCCGGTATGGCGATTGCCTTTGGCCTTGATTGGCTTCCCGGTATGCGCAAGGTACAAAAAATTCGTAAAGCTCCCGTCGATGAATCACCCGGTCGACGGCAGGCCGAAGCTGATCAGACCCCGGCCCAGGCGATTGCCGCTCATCTGCGTGACGGCGACTTTGCCGGTGCTGCCCGGCATTACTTCTCTCTCGACTCCCGCGAAGAGCGTCTTGAGCTGAATTCCGATGTTGTTCTTTCCCTTGGCGAATATCTGCTCGGCATTCGGGCTTACGAGGAGGCGCAGACCCTCTTCCGCCGCTTCCTTTCTGACCGGCCGAATGACCGGGAGGTTGATCGGGCTTTTCTCGGTGCCGGCAAGTCAATGATCCACCAGCCACGGCACATACCCAGTGCTTATCAATATTTCCTTTCGGCAATTGAAACCGCACGGAGCAAGGACCTGGAAGTGGAGGCCCGAATGCACTTGCGGGGCATTGAACAGCTCGGCGAAAAACATAGTTAATATAAATTGACGTATATTTTCCAAAACAGCGTAATAATTTGCTTGTATTTCGCTAGTGAATGCGATAGAAAGGTTAAACTAAAGTTCTGACGAAAAGGCAAAGCCGAAGCAATTCGGTGACGCAAAGCCACGGGCCCCGGGGGAGGGTCGCCGGGCTACCGAAGAGAACAACAAACAACATCCACTCCTTTTGTTGACCCATCTTCGGTGAGAATTTGGGTTTTTCTTTTTTTTGAAATGAATCTTTGCTCGAGGCAAACCGGGGGTGACCCCGGGACGCAAAATCACGGGTCCCCAAGTGGATAGCCGGATCGCCAAAGAGATTGACTGAAGGAGTGCTCTCATGTCACGTAAGGTTCTCATTGTCGACGATTCGATAACCGTTCGGCAAATCCTCAAAACAACATTGACTGATGCCGGCTATGAAGTATGTGATGCTGATGATGGGCAGGCCGCTCTAGATCTGGTCGGGCAAAAGGATTATGACCTGCTGATGACCGATCTCAATATGCCGCTCATGGATGGCCTCGAGTTTATCACGAAGGTTCGGGCGCTCCCGGGTAGGCGTTTCTTGCCAATTGTCGTCCTTTCAGGTGACTGTAAGCAGGCCCGCTCCAGGGAATGTTCCCAAGCCGGGGCCTCGGGCTTTTTGCAGAAGCCTTTCGAAAAGGAACAGGTTCTGCGTATCTT
>JBFFPW010000223.1:0-3561 GCA_041573815.1 Desulfuromonadales bacterium | reverse complement strand
TATGACCGGTGCGCCGCTCCCTGCCGGCTGCGACACGGTTGTGCCGATTGAAGATGTTGCTATCGATGGAAAGCAAATTCGCCTGATAAAGCAGCCGAAACCCGGTTGCAATGTTCGCTTTAAAGGCGAGGAGTTCCAGTCCGGGGAAGCGCTACTCGAGTCTGGCTGCCACCTTGGTGCCGGCGAGATTGGTCTGCTGGCGACTGCCGGAGTCGAACAGGTCATGGTGCACCCGACGCCACGTGTCGCCTTTCTCATCACCGGCGATGAACTGGTTGAGCTCGGACAGGCCCCCTCCGCCGGCAAGATTGTCAATTCCAACCTCTACCTGATCCGGGCCAGACTGCAGGAAGAAGGCTATCCGGTTATTGAACTCGGTACCATCGGCGACCAACCGGGTCTGTTGGCCAGAGAGCTGGAAAAGGGGTTCGACGCCGACCTGGTTCTGACCACCGGTGGCGTGTCAATCGGCGACCACGATTATATCCGCCAGACCTGCGATCAACTGGCAATGAACGTCCACTTCTGGAAACTGGCGATCAAACCGGGAAAACCGGTCCTGTTTGCCACCCGCAATGGTACCCCGTTTTTCGGGCTCCCTGGCAACCCGGCCGCTTCGGCCGTAACCTTTGAGCTCCTGGTCCGGCCCACGCTCAAACGCCTGTCCGGTCATTCTGACCCGATGCCAACCAAGGTGCCGGCACAGCTGTTACGCCCGGTCGCCAACCGCGGAATACGGGAACTTTTTCTTTGGGGAACGGTCAGCACCGACGACAAAGGCCTCACGTTCACACCGTCAAACCGACAGAGTTCGGGACAAACCCGTTCCGTGCATGGAGTCAATGCTCTGCTACCGGTGCCCCCCGGAGAAAACTGGGACAGTGGCAAGCCGGTACAGCCGCTCCTTTTGAAAATGTTCGGCTGAAAGCGATTGCGGTTTTTTAAGTTGCTAATGTTCGAGGTTATCGTTCCGGCGTTGATTCAAGCATTTCTTTCTACCCGGGGAGGGGGAAACGATTTACACCCTTTTCATGGCGCGTGAAGCCCGAGTTGAAAACCACTCAGAATACTAAAAAAAAACTATGACTTGTCTGCGTGTATTTAAGACACAAAAGGCTGTCATCTGTTACACTGGTAGATCATGAAAAAATAATGATTCAAATGGCACCCTTTCTACAGAGGAAAGAGTGTTAGCTAAATAGCTGAACAAGAATCCAAAGGAGGATTTATGCAAGATTGGGGTAGTGGCCCCTCCGGCGATGACCTGGAGAAAAAAATTATCGACATCACCAACAAGGTGAAGAACAAAATGCAGGGTAGCGGTTTTAATCCGCTCAGTGGACTGATACCCATCGTTGTCATTATCGTTGCGGCGTTCGGCCTCTTCAGTAGTGTCTACAAGGTCGACACCGAGGAGACCGGAGTCATCCTCCGCTTCGGCAAGTTTGCCGGTCTGCCAGAGTCGGGCCTGCATTTCAAAATGCCCTTCGGCATCGACAAGATTTATCTGGTTAAAACCGGGCGAGTCCTGAAAGAGGAGTTTGGTTTCCGAACGGTCAATCCTGGTGTCAGAACAACCTATACCAAACAAGGGCTCGAAGAGGAGTCGCTGACCCTGACGGGCGATCTCAATGTCAGTGATGTGGAATGGATCGTTCAGTACCAGGTCATCGATCCGTTCAAGTTCATTTTCAACATCAAGGATCCGGTCGGGACGATCCGGGATATTTCCGAAGCGATGGTCCGCCGGGCAATCGGCAATGCCAATGTCACCCAGGTTTTGACCACTGAACGTGAACAGTTGGCCGGCGAAATTGAAGCCGACCTGCAGTCAACCCTCAACCGGTATGATATCGGTGTGCGGATCGTTACGGTCAAGTTCCAGGATGTCACTCCACCTGACCCGGTCAAGGATGCCTTCAACGAAGTCAATGAATCGGAGCAACAGAAAGAGAGTCTGATCTTTCAGGCCCGTGAGCAGTTCAACCGGGAAGTCCCAAGGGCCCGTGGTGAAGCGAAACGGGTTCTTCAGGAAGCTGAAGGTTATGCCGTGGAACGCATCAACAAGGCGCGCGGTGAAACCAACCGCTTTCTGGCACTTCTGGCTGAGTATCAGAAAGCACCGACGGTCACCCGTCGGCGTATCCACATCGAAACCCTTGAAGAGGTTCTTCCCCGTCTGGAAGAGACTTATATCATGGATGCAAAAATGGGCGGACTGTTGCCACTCCTGCCGCTACGCAAGGAATTGAAAGGAGAGGCCAAATGAAAAAACCGATACTGATTATTATCGTTGTTGCGGCGATCGTCCTTGGCCTGAACGGGGTGTACGTTGTTAATGAAAACGAGCAGGCGATCGTTACCCAGTTTGGCAGACCGATCGGTGACGTCAACTATCCCGGTTTGCATTTCAAGCTCCCCTTTGCCCAGGATGTTACCCGCTTTGAAAGACGTATCCTCAAGTGGGACGGGGATCCCAACCAGATTCCGACCAAGGACAAAAAGTTTATCTGGGTTGACACAACAGCCCGTTGGCGGATCTCCGATCCCCTGCTCTTCTACAAGACAGTCGCCAGTGAACGGGGTGCCCAGAGCCGACTTGATGACATCATTGATTCGGTCGTCCGTGATGCCGTCTCCGGACGACTGCTGGTCGAACTGGTCCGCGGCAGCGATTACCAGGCCCAGGATGGCAACGTCGAACGGTTTGAGGTCGAAGGTGTCGAAGTCAAAAAAGAGGACCTGGTCGGTCGTGAGGAAATCCTCTCCGGCCTCCTGGAAAAAGCCCGGGTCAGCACCCCCGAGTACGGCATTGAGCTGATCGACGTGCAGATCAAGCGGATCAACTATGTCAAGCAGGTCTTGACCCGCGTTTACGAGAGGATGATCAACGAACGGAAAAAGGTTGCGGCGCAGTACCGGTCCGAGGGCGAAGGCGAACAGGCAGAAATCCTCGGCCAGATGCAGCGCGAGCTGAAGGAGATCAGTTCCGAAGCCTACCGTAAAAAGCTGGAAATCCGCGGTGCGGCAGATGCCAAAGCAGCCTCGATTTATGCAAAGGCTTACAACAGGGACAAGGATTTTTACGCCTTCCTGCGAACCCTTGAAGCGTACAAGAAAACGGTGACGGAAAATGGTCGATTGGTCCTCACAACCGATTCGGACTTTTACAAATATCTGAAAAATGCAAAGTAAGGGTTTTTCTCTATTATAAGACTCTCCACCCCTGACGGGGGATGCACCGGCATCCCCCGTTTTTATACGATATCGATTCTGCTGCCAGCGCCCTTCGCACTGAAAATATTCAAAAAATTAAATACCTTGTCGCGCAGACCCTTTTCAAGCGATAATAGAAGTTTAAATCAACAATTCTATGAACGGAATCGATATGTTTGCTCGTTTTAAACTGGCCGGTCTTATTCTGGCCGTTGTTGCGACTCTGCTGGTCCTCTCTTCTGTTTTTGCTTCAACTCAGAGCCCCGACTACGACCCGAACCGGGCCAAGCTCCTCGGCTACATGATGAAAGAGAGCTTGCCGCGCAACCACTACAGTCACAAAAC
>JBFFPW010000222.1:0-3574 GCA_041573815.1 Desulfuromonadales bacterium | reverse complement strand
TGACGAACTGGCGCCAGATGCCATCGGCATCTTCAGAACGTTCCAGCGCATTGACCGGTTCGCTCAGTTCATCTTCCGTCTGTGGCATCGCCCCAACACACCACCCTTCAAAAATAATCAGATCGAACGGGCCTTCTTCCACTCGCCACTGGTCCGGCGGCAGACGATCATCGATGGCTTTGTCAAAAACCGGCAGGTGAACAAGATCCCCTTCGCCAGCAACTTTCAGCTGTTGCAGCAGGTAGAGTCCGAGCAGCGGGTCATGGGTGCCGGGAACGCCGCGGGTGGCGAGGAGCGGGTGGATGTCTGTGGCGAGTTGCTGGCGTTCAGCATGGCTGAGATAGATGTCATCAATTGAGAAGGTGATCGCTTTTTTACTGAAGCCCTGGGCGAGAATTTCAACCAGCAGGCTGGACAGGGTCGATTTCCCGGTCCCCTGTCCGCCGGCAATTCCGAGCACCTGACAACCACTTTGGTCAATTTTTTCAGCCAGCCAGGCCGCCAGTGGCAGGTGGGCCGATTCGATGGTCGACCAGAGGTTCTGCGGTAATTTATGTTGCTGAATCCAGTTGCCGAGCGCAGGTTTGAGTTGCGCCAGAAGCTTTACCTTCCGTTCCTCGGTAAGGGGATTCTTTTCGATTGGCCAAAGCGTTTTATTCATGACTTTCCCTTGTTGTCAAAGCAGAGGAAGAGTACCATATTGATCGGTAAAAGAGAATTGATGAACAGGAGAGTCTTCGTGTCGAAAAAGAAAATAAAACTTCCGTGGAATGAAAATGTGACACCGCTGATGCTGGCACCGATGCAGGGCCTGACCAACAGGGCGATGCGCAAGGTTCTGATTAATTGGGTAAGGCCCGACACCGTCTTCACCGAATTTGTCCGGGTCAGTTCGGTGTCGCGCAAGCGGATTGCCAACAGTGACCGGATTGAGGCGGCTGCGACCCATGGCGGAGTGCCGCTGGTTGTGCAACTGGTTGGTCACGATGCCGCTGGCCTGGTGCGGGCGGCCGAGGAAGTAGCTGGTTTGGGAGCCAGGCATCTGAACCTCAATATGGGCTGCCCCTATGGTCGGATGACCACCGGCTTAACCGGGGGGGCGATGCTGAAGTCGCCGGAGAAACTGCCTGAAATTCTGGCCGGTCTGCGCCGGTGTTGTCATGGCACCTTTTCAGTCAAGCTGCGGGCCGGGTTTGATGACCCAGGCCAGGTGTTCGATGTTCTGCCGATGTTCGAAGACGCCGGCGTCGATTTATTGATCCTGCATCCGCGGCTGGCGATCGAGGGGTATTCTGGCAAGGCTGATCACAGAATCACCGCCGAAGTTGTCACCTCAACAGCTCTGCCGGTTATCGCCAATGGTGACATTTTCACTGCCGCAGCGGGCTGGCAGATTCTGCAACAGACCGGCGCTGCCGGATTAATGCTCGGGCGGGGTGCGATTGCCGATCCGCTGCTGTTTGAGCGCTTGCGTGAACGAGAAAAGGCTGCGCCGACGGTGGCCGATAAAGAGAAGACTTTCGGCCAATTGCTGCAAAAGCTGTTGCACCCTTATCAGGAGATGTATTGCGGTGAGGCCCAGGTATTGGCCAAGCTGAAGGGGGTTTTGGCCGCGATCGAAGATGAAGATATCATCGGGCTGGTCAAAAGAATGAAGCGGATCAGGACTCTGGACGGTTTTTCCAGCAAGGCGGCTACGCTAGCGGGTTGACTTTGGCAGGTTTTGCCAGTCGGTCCCGTCAAAATCGATGAACAGGGCTGTTGGAATAAAGGTGTCGAGATCAAGCCGTTGTGCGCCGGTTAGCTGCTGGCTGAATTGCGCCAACAGGTCAAACTCCTTTTCGAACGTATCACGAAAGATCCAGCGCAATTCCGGATCGGTCAGCGGGTCGGTGTTTTGGAAGTTCAGGCTGCAGTATTCATCAGAAAAAGATTCGCCGGAGATATCGATGTTCGGTAGACCATGCAAGCGACAGGTCATCGGACGAAACGCATAAACCAGGCAGAGGCCATCTTCGGAGAGCAGAGGGCAGGGCGTTTCATCTCCTTCCGGCATCTCCTGCCATTCATCGTCTGGCAGATTATTAAGAATGTAAGGTGCCTTGAATTCAGGCCACTGGTGTTGTAAGGCTGCCAGCCTGGTTTTTGCCTTGGCGAGAATCGGTTGCTGTTGTACCACATCCAGCAACGAAAAACCGTGTTGCAGCAGACCGGCATCGAGTATGCTGATGTCGAACAGACCACGGCAACAACCGGTGCAGCTGCGGCGGCAACTGATTTCCGACTTGGCGATCGATTGACAGTCTATGAACCACTGATCAATGGTTTCAAGCAGACCCTGGTATTGTTGGAAAATTTTTTTCAACAGGGCAGGGAGTCCTAGATTTTTTCTGGCTGGCAGAGGTTGCGTTCTTTTTTTGCTTCGGCTTTGCACTTTGCGCACTGGTAGGCAGCGTCGTCGGCCAGTTCCTGAATCTCCTTCATCATCCCTTTTTTACGCAGCTTGCAGATATGCTTGTAGTGGTATTCCGGTAAGTGACAATCGACAGGGGCTTCGTCTGACATAAGCGGACCCTCCACGAGATGCAATGTTCTTTTTAGCATAGCTGTATTGATAGCTAATGCAAGATGTTTAGTGTCTGATCGTCGTTCCCATGTAAGGAATTGTTTACCTGGCCCTGGATCTGGTTTTTTCGCCGAATGGAAAAACAAAGTTCGTCACGAGGATTCATTAGCGCATAGTTAAAGTGGCTTAAAAACAGGTAGTTGTGGAATTTTTGAAGCGGTCAGAAATTGGCAATAAGTTTGCAAGATTATGCGGTCAGTTATCGAACTGCTTAATGGAAGCAGTGTAGATAATAAGGCCCGTCACTGCAGAGACGGGCCTTTCGTTTTTTATCATCAAATATCAGACTACAGATTTTTGGGCTGGCAAAGGTTTTTTGCCTGGTTGGCTTGCAGGCTGCATCGCAGGCAGTAGAACTCCGGCGCGGTCTTTAGCTTCTTTGCTTCATCGGCATTGAGGTGCTGCAGAATGCAGAGATGCATCTCGTGGTAAGCCGGCTGTTGGCATTCGGTTGGTGGTTTCACGACGCGCTCCTGCAAACTCTGCAAATCATCAGAGGACCTGGCTGAGGAAAAGCTGGGTCCGTTCATTTTTCGGGTTGCTGAATATCTGGTCGGGAGTCCCTTCCTCGACCAGTTTGCCGGCATCCATGAACAGAACGCGATCGGCCACTTCGCGGGCAAAACCCATCTCGTGGGTGACGACAACCATGGTCATTCCCTCTTTGGCCAGCTGCTTCATGACGTCAAGGACCTCACCGACCATTTCCGGGTCGAGGGCACTGGTCGGTTCATCGAACAGCATGATCTTCGGATCCATTGCCAACGCCCGGGCGATAGCGACCCGTTGTTGTTGCCCGCCGGACAATCGTGACGGATATTCTGATTCTTTTTCAGCGATACCGACCTTGACCAGAACAGTCTGGTCACCCACAATGGTGATATCAGCAGGCAGGTTAAGTTCCAGCCGTTTGCTGATCTCTTCATTGGCGTTTACCAGGTCCAGTTG
>JBFFPW010000221.1:0-3574 GCA_041573815.1 Desulfuromonadales bacterium | reverse complement strand
CGGTCACCACGCCGCAAATTAAGATTTCAGCCGTCGAGGCGCTCGGTGCCGAAGTGATTATGCAGGGTGACAGTTACTCAGAAGCGGCGGAGTATTGCGCGGTGGTGGCGGAACAGAGAGGGATGTCCTTCATTCACCCGTTTGATGATGATCTGGTCATTGCCGGGCAGGGGACGATTGCTGATGAGTTGCTGCGGCAGTCAGCCGGACGAATGGATGCCGTTTTTGTTCCCATCGGCGGTGGTGGTCTGATCTCCGGTGTTGGTGCTTATTTGAAAGAGCTCTGCCCCGACGTTAAAGTGATTGGCGTTGAGCCGGTTGACAGTGATGCCATGGCCCGTTCTCTGGAAGCTGGTAAAAGGGTAAGGCTTGATACGGTCGGTATTTTTGCCGATGGTGTTGCTGTCCAGGAAGTTGGTGAAAAGACCTTTGACATAGCTCGGAGAGTTGTTGATGAGGTTGTTCGTGTTGATATTGATGCGATCTGTAGTGCCATCAAGGATATTTTCCAGGCGACCCGTTCAATTGTTGAACCGGCCGGTGCGTTGGCCGTTGCCGGTATGAAAAAGTATATCCGCGAAAATTCATGGGTCGACAAGTCGTTGGTGGCGATAAATTCCGGCGCCAATATGAATTTTGAGCGCTTACGCTATGTTGCCGAGCGGACCATGAGTGGTGAGCAGCAAGAGGCACTGTTTGCTGTGACGATACCGGAGGAATCAGGTGCTTTGCGTCGTTTCTGTTCGGAAATTGTCGGTGATCGGAATATTACAGAGTTTAATTACCGATTGGCCGATCGTCAGCGGGCGCATATCTTTGTCGGGATTACCATTGTCGGCGAAATTGAAAGAGCTGCTTTTGCAAAACAACTTACTGCCAGTGGTTACAATAATGAAGACTTAACTGATAATGAACTTGCCAAGACACACGTGCGCTACATGGTCGGCGGCCGTTCTACATCGGCCGGGCGAGAGTTCGTCTATCGTTTCTGGTTCCCGGAACGGCCTGGTGCCCTTGGCCGCTTTCTTTCCGCCATGGGGGCCAACTGGAATATCTCAATGTTCCATTATCGTGCCCAGGGTGGTGACTTCGGACGGGTTTTGATCGGTCTGGAGATCCCTGATGGGGAAGAGGGAGCCTTGCAGGAATTTCTTGACGCTCTCGGGTATCGATACATTCCGGAAACCGATAATCCTGCTTATAAAATGTTTCTTTGATCCGGGTGAATTATGACAAGGCAAATAGCTGAGAAGAAACATACGATTCTTGTTGTCGATGACGACGAATTATTGCGCCAGAGGCTGAACGATCAGCTGGAGCAGGCCGGTTTTTCTGTCTTGACTGCATCTGATGGTGGAAAAGGGCTTGAACAGCTCGCTGACAACGATGTTTCACTGGTCCTCGCTGATCTGGTCATGCCGGAAGTTGATGGTATCGAATTTTGTAAACGGGTCAGGGCTAATGCTGATTTGGTTTCGCTCCCTATTATTCTCCTGACGGGCCGGAGTGATTTGGGGGGCGGAGTCAATCCCTTTGAGGTCGGAGCTGATGATTACCTGAACAAGCCGGTTGATCCGATTGAACTGATAAATCGCATCCAGAGTCATATTTTCAAACGGGAAGCTTATCTGCGACTGGAGAGCCAGGCTCGTGATAACGAAACACTTCTGGAGATAGCAAAGTCAGTCAACTCAACGCTTGATATGAGTGAGGTCCTTAAACAAATTGTCCAACGGGTCGCATCAATCCTCGATGACGTTTACCGTTGTTCGATTGTTTTTATCAAAAAAGAGAGCAAGACCGGTCGTGTTGTCGCTTCAAGCGACGTTCACGACTTTGAAGCACTTGAGATCGAACTCGATAATTATCCGGAGATACGCAAGGTCATTGAAACGGGCCGACCGGTCGTTATTAACGATGTCCTGACAAACCCGCTTTTAAAATCGGTTCGTCAACATCTCAACCTGGAAGCTTTCAATGCGATTATTGTACTGCCGGTCATCTTCCAGCAGGAAATCATCGGTGTCATGATCGTTCGAGCGCTTCGTTCCAGTGCCGGTGTCAGTGAAGAAGAAGTCCGTTTTTGTGAACTGGTTTCCCATGTTTCCGCCAATGCCCTGCAGCACGCCGATTCGTTTCGATCGTTTCAGGTTGAAACCGAAGCTTTGAAGTCGAGTCATTCCCAGATAGAGCATGAGCTGAGTGTAAAAGCGATTTACGAGCTCCTGTTTGAAAACGCCTCCGAAGGCCTGGCGGCCATTGATTCTGAACAGAATATTTTATTTATCAACCGTCGGGCCATGGAGATTACCGGGTACACGCGAGAAGAACTGCTTCGGATGTCGTTTCTCTCATTGCTGGAACCTGATTCCCAGGATCGTTTTGTTGCCAGCCTGGCCACACAAAAGACCCTGATTGCCCGGAACCAAACATTTGATGTGGCGGTTCTTGGCGGAGACAAAGTCAGGCGTGTGCTTTCTGTCGCCCTCGGCGAAAGACCCTTGACGAGTGATCTGCAAGTTCTTTCGTTTCGCGATGTCACTGAACGTCGGGAAATGGAGATGCAGCTCAATGAAACACGCTTGGAGCTTGAATTGGTGAATAGACAACTGGTCGACATGGACCGGGCCAGGACCGATTTCTACAATACGGCAGCCCATGAAATGAGAACCCCGGTTGCTGTCGTCAATGGCTACTGTGAACTTCTCTCCATGTCAGACAGGGATAATCTGACGGATAAGCAAAAAGATTATCTGGATCAGATCGGTCGCAGTGGTGACCGGCTTATCGACCTGATTCATAATTTGCTGGACCTTTCCCGGTTCGAGGCAGGTAAAATGCCGATTGAACTCGAGGAGAACGATCTTTCAGATCTGATTCGTGAAATAGGGAATGAGGTCCGGTCGCTGATTGACACCAAGGGGTTGACGATTGAAGTCCATTCCGGCCCTCTGACGATGATTTATTTTGATACCATGCTGATCCGTCGGGTTTTGATGAATCTGATCAGCAACGCCGTGAAATTCACCTCTGAGGGGGGACGGGTCAGTGTTGTCCTTGAGGAGGATAGCCGGGACGTTCGTGTTTGTGTCAGTGACACCGGCGTTGGAATCTCCGAGTCAGAGCAAAAGCGCCTTTTTTTGGAGTTCTCACAAATTTCCACCTCCTCCGGGCCTGAGAGCTCCGGTCTTGGGTTGGCGATTTCCAAGAAAATCATTGAGGCACACGATGGACGGATTTCTGTACGGAGTGTTCCGGGTGAGGGGAGCCATTTCACCTTTTCGATCCCGAAGTCTTTGGCGCCTTGATGTCAATTCTAAAACAATCTCGCCACGGATCAAATCTGATAAATACTGATGAGGTCAAATACTTAATGGGACGCTGATTGACGCTGAAAAGGCATGATAAAGACAAGTTCTTTTTGCAGGGATAAGCAGGTTGGCCACGGATCAAATCTGATAAATGCTGATGAGGTCAAAAACTTAATGGGACGCAGATGAACGCTGAAAAGGCATGATAAAGAAAAGTTCTTTTACAGGGTATACAGGATGATCAGGATAAGCATTTTTTAGCG
>JBFFPW010000220.1:0-3578 GCA_041573815.1 Desulfuromonadales bacterium | reverse complement strand
GGGTATCCACTCCTTGATGAAAGAACAATCGTTCGTGAGGGCGATGTCGCCAACATCCTGCGCTCCGAAAAGAAGGCTTTCGATGCCATCATGCTCGATGTTGATAATGGTCCCGAAGGGATGACCCGGAAGAAGAACAACTGGCTCTACTCGTTTGATGGTTTGACAGCCTCGTACACGGCCCTGAAACCGCGAGGGATTCTGGCGGTCTGGTCGGCCGGGCCGGATCGTAATTTCCGGGAGCGGTTGCGCAAGGTCGGCTTTAAAGTCAGCCAGACCCGGGTACATGCACACAATAAAAAGGGTGACCTGCATATGATCTGGTTTGCCGAGCGAGAAGTCTGAAAACAGGCAGACGACCTTCTTTCTGTGGAAAGAAGGTCAACACTCCTCTCTCCCCGTATTTTATCTATTCAATAAACACCTCCCGTTTTTCTTCAGGCATTGACCAAAGTGTGCCACGACACACTTTCCCGTCAACAACTGGCACACAAAAACCCTTCCACACTCAACCCTACATGGTAATTTTATAACATTAATGTTATTTAATTAGCTATTATTTACTATTTTTTAATAAACTTACACTTTCGGCAATTGGCACACAAAATGCTCAACTATACTTTCAATATCAAGCTCAGCTAAAGAAATCTGTCAATTACGGGAGGAATTGATCATGAAAATCTTTGCAAAACTTACAGGCGCATTTTCTATTGTTGCACTCATCTGCGCAATCGTCGGGGGCATCGGCTGGTTCGGTATTGTCAATACCGAGGACAGTCTTAACGACGTCGGGGGCAACCACCTGCCGGCCATTCAGGGACTTGGATTGGTGATGGAGGGGATGAACGCACTCAAGTCCGCCGAACGCACCATGATTCACCCCGGCATCACGCTCGGGGACAGACAACACGAAATTGAGAATCTCACGAAACGCTGGGCCGGTTTACAGTCCGGCCTTGATCTCTATGACAGTGTCGAAAAGGAAAAAGAGGAGCTCGTCGCCTGGGACAAGGCAAAATCGTCCCTCGCTGCCTGGAAAAACGAGCATCTAAAGCTGGTCAATCTGACCGAATCCGTGCTGATTGACGATGTCGAGTCATTGAACGCTGACCTTCTCAAGCGGGAACTTGACCATATCAACTGGGTCCGCAATCTCGAACTCGCAATTCTGCAAAATAACCAATTCACCGGACAACTCGATCCAGGCCAATGCAAACTCGGCAAGTGGCTTTCCAGCTATTCATCCGAGGACACCGTGCTCATGTCGATGTTAGCAGCGTTCGACGCCCCACACAAAAAGCTGCATGCACTCGGACACTCCATCAATGGCATGATGGCAAAAAACAATACATCCAAAGCAGAAACAACCTTAAAAAATCAGGTCATGCCGACGTTGAATAAAATCAGGGACGTTTTCAATAAAAACCAGAATTATGTCAACAGTCAGCTCACCAAGCTCGATGAGGCCAAAGACATCGGTTTCGGCTCCGAACGGGTCGCCTTCGGTGCAACAATGAACGCCTTTGACGAACTTTATGACCTGGCCCGAAAATTTGCCGACGAAAGACGCGCGAGCGCCGCCAGTGCGGCTGGGACCAGTAAAGCTTTCGCCCTCGTCTCGGTTCTTCTCGGGGTCATTATCGCGGTTTCCTTTGGCATCATAATTTCAAAGGGAATTTCTACGCCGATGAACCAGGGTGTACAACTTGCCGAGCAAATAGCCCTCGGCGATTTCAGTAACCGCCTGAAACTGGATCGTAAGGATGAAATTGGACAACTGGCCGGTGCCCTGGACAACATGGCTGAAAGCTTGACTGCTTCAGCTGAAGTTGCCAATCAGATCGCAGCCGGCAACCTTTCCATCACCGTCCGACCAGCATCAGATAAAGATCGACTTGGTTTGGCTCTTAAAATCATGGTCGACAACCTGACCGAAGTCATTAACAACGTGCGGCTTTCGGCCGACAATGTGACCACCGGCAGCCAGGCGATGAGTGCCTCTTCCGAAGAGATGTCACAGGGGGCCTCCGAACAGGCTGCTTCCGCCGAAGAGGCCTCTTCTTCGATCGAACAGATGACCGCCAATATCCGGCAGAATGCCGATAACGCCCTCGAGACCGAGAAGATCGCCATCAAGGCCTCAGAAGATGCGCAGCAAGGCGGCGAAGCGGTGAACAATACCGTCGGGGCGATGAAAGAGATCGCTGACAAGATCATGATCATTGAAGAGATTTCCCGCCAGACCAACCTGCTGGCCCTCAACGCTGCTATCGAAGCGGCCCGGGCCGGTGAGCATGGCAAAGGGTTTGCCGTTGTCGCCGCCGAGGTCCGCAAACTGGCCGAACGCAGTCAGGTTGCCGCCGGTGAAATCAGCGAGCTGTCGGTTTCCAGCGTTGAAGTGGCCGAGAAGGCCGGTGAACTGCTCGACGTTATTGTTCCGAACATTCAGAAGACCGCCGAACTGGTACAGGAGATCTCGGCCGCCAGTAAAGAGCAGGATGCCGGAGCCGAGCAGATCAATCGCGCCATCCAGCAACTCGATCAGGTCATCCAGCAAAACGCCTCGGCCTCTGAAGAGATGGCCAGTACCGCCGAAGAGCTCTCCAGTCAGTCAGAGCAGCTGCAGAACATGATCGGCTACTTCAAAATTGATGGCAAAGCAATCTCCACGGTTGGCGCCATGACTGCCAGGCAAACCCAGGTTACACATCTGAGCGGCCAACAATTCCAGTCGGTACAGCCAGCCCTGCCGCAAGCAGCCGGCAAGTCAAATGGTAACGGTAATGGTCAAGATGTCGGGGTCCATCTCGAAATGACCGGTCGATCGGACAGTCTCGACGCGGAATTCGAAAATTATTAACAGGGAAATTGCGGGGAGGACTAGAGATATGAGTGTCGCTGAAAACACAGAAGCATCACAATTTCTCACATTCAAACTGGCCGAAGATATCTTTGCCATTGATGTCGTGATGGCCAAAGAGGTGCTCGATTTCGCCGATGTCACCAAGGTGCCGCAGACCCCGGGCTACATGCTCGGGGTGATTAACCTGCGCGGCAGCGTCGTGCCGGTCATCGATATGCGGCTGAAGTTTGGCATAGAAGAGACCGACATGACCCGGGATAGCTGTATTATCGTCGTCGAGGTCGATGTCGAGGGTGAACCGGTCACCGTTGGTGCCCTGGCCGATTCGGTCCAGGAGGTCATGGATATGACGGAAAGCCAGATCGAGCCGCCACCGCGGATCGGCACCAGGCTGAACACCGAGTTCATCAAGGGGATGGGGAATCTCGGTGAGAAGTTCGTTATCATTCTCGATATCAACAAGGTCTTCTCGGCCGACGATCTCGATTTTGCCAAAACTGTCGGTGAAGAGGATGAAGTCACGGCCTGATGTAACCCTTCGTACGTTCCATCGGCCTGCAAAAGATGTGTTTACGAGTCCACGAACCTCCGGTCTCACTCCCCAAACACTTTTCCAGGCTTTGTTCAGGGCTGATTCCCAAAAGGATCAGCCCTGTTTTTTATTTACTTTGCACTCTGGCCCGGTTCGTCAATTGATGCGCCAGGCGGGTCGGTT
>JBFFPW010000219.1:0-3582 GCA_041573815.1 Desulfuromonadales bacterium | reverse complement strand
GGGCACAGTCGGGACAGGGTTGCTCAACCGGCTCATTCCAGAGCGCATATTTGCATTTTGGATAGCGGTTGCAGGAAAAGAAGATTTTACCGTAACGACTTTTCTTCTCCTGGATTTCGCCCTCATTGCATTCCGGGCAGGTAACGCCTGTGCTTTTCGGTTTTTCCAGCGGCTGAATGTTCTTGCAGTCGGGATAGCCGGAGCATGCGAGGAACTTGCCGTAACGGCCATCCTTGACCAGCATCTGTAATCCACACTTCTCGCATTTTTCTTCTGAGAAGACCGGTTCTTCCGGCTCCTTGCTGTCACCACTCAACGCGGCTGTATGACGGCAATCCGGGAATCCGGAGCAGGCAATAAACTTGCCGCGGCGGCCGAGCTTGATGACCAGCTTCTTGCCGCATTCCGGGCAATCCTGGTCAATCGCTTCGCTGGTGACATCCTCCTTGGAAACCTCTTTTTCTTTCTTTTCGAGGAGGTCGTGGAACGGTGTCCAGAAATTAGCGATAACCGGGCGCCACTCTTCATCTCCGAGGGAAATGGCATCGAGTTGTTCCTCGAGTTTGGCAGTGAACTCATAATCAACATATTGACTGAAATGGTTGACCAGAAGATCGCTGACGGTCATGCCGACATCTTCGGTGTAGAATGCTTTTTTCTCCAGACGCACATAATTACGTGTGACCAGGGTGTTCATGATTGAAGCGTAAGTTGATGGTCGGCCGATGCCATGTTCTTCCAGCATTTTAACCAGGCTCGCTTCGGTGAAGCGGGCTGGTGGCTGGGTGAAGTGTTGGTTCGGGTGCAGTTTTTCGCAGTTGACCTTTTCATCTTCAGCCAGGTCGGGAAGCATGCCCTCTTTTTCTTCGCTGCCGTTGTCGGTCCCCTCGATGTAGAGTTTCATGAAGCCGGGGAACCGGATGACCTGGCCGCTGGCACGGAAGGTGAAACGGTCACCGGCAGCAATGTCAACCGTCGTCGCATCGAGGATGGCCGAAGCCATCTGCGAGGCCATGGTCCTTTCCCAGATCAGCTTATACAGTTTGATCTGGTCAGGCGAAAGATGGTCTTTGATTTGCTTTGGCGTCCACTTCAGGCTGGTTGGCCGAACCGCCTCGTGCGCTTCCTGGGCATTTTTGGCCTTGTTTTTAAACACACGGGGCTTGGCCAAAGCATATTCGGCGCCATACTCGGAGATGATCAGCTCTTTTGCTTCGTCAGTGGCGACGGTGGAGAGAGCGACGGAGTCGGTACGCATATAGGTAATAAGGCCGACTTCACCATCGCCGATGTCGATACCTTCGTAGAGCTTCTGGGCGACACTCATGGTCTTGCGGGCCGAAAAGCCAAGTTTGCGGTTCGCTTCCTGCTGCAGGGTGCTGGTGGTGAAGGGGGCGGCCGGATTGCGTTTCTTTTCACTTTTGACCAGCGATGACACTTGGTACTCGGCATCCTGCAAACCGGCAACAAGTTCATCGGCCTGTTTTTGTGATTCAATGGCAAACTTATCGAGTTTCTTGCCGTCAACCTTGTGCAGTTTGGCCTTGAAAGATTCCTCTTTTTTGTTCTGCAGGTCAGCTTCGATTGACCAGTATTCACGCGGAACAAAGGCCTTGATCTCTTTTTCCCGTTCACAGATCAGACGCAAGGCGACCGACTGAACCCGGCCAGCCGACAGGCCATAGCGGATTTTTTTCCAGAGAAACGGCGAAAGGTTGAAGCCGACGAGATAATCGAGAATTGATCGTGCCTGCTGGGCATCAACCAGGTCACCGGCGATGCTGCGTGGTTCCGCCATGGCATTGACAATGGCGTCCTTGGTGATTTCGTGAAAGACGACCCGCTTGACGAGTGGCTTGTCGCCGTTTTCGTCAACACCCAGGGCTTGCAGCAGATGCCAGGCGATTGCTTCACCTTCGCGGTCGAGGTCAGTTGCGAGGATCAATTCATCGCACTTGGCAAGCTCTTTTTTGAGGCTGGCCAGATGTTTTTTGCTGTCGGGCAGGGTCTTGTAGAGCGGCTCAAAAGAGTTTTCAATATCAACAGAACCCTGCTTGCTTGGCAGGGCGCGCACGTGACCGTATGAGGCCAGAACTTTGTGGCCTTTACCAAGGAATTTCTCAATTGTTTTTGCCTTGGCCGGCGATTCTACGATGACCAGTCTTTTTGCCATTTTATCTCGTGTCGTCAAAAGGAAAAGGCCGCGATCTATATCGCAGCCCGTTATTTAGTTGAAAAGTCTTGACCAGTCTTCTGCCAATAGACAGTCAACTTCCCGGCGCCAGTCTTCGTTGGTTCGGGCAAACAGTGTGAGCGCTGTAATGACCTTGACTTCCTTGATCGAGACAGTCTCTTCCCCGAGTTGGAAGGCCCGGTCAATGACTTCCTCTTGTGTGAGGTTGTCAAGCAGCCCCATGCTGCGCAGGCGGATCAGAAAGCCGCGTGCGTCCTGGGTAAGCATCCGGCATTCCTCAGCACTGAAAATTCGCTGGGTCATTGTCGGCTGGAAATTATCATCGTTTTCGTTGGCTGCAGATGTCAGTCCCTGCATCCAGCTGAACGCCGCATCGATCTCATCAGCTTCAAATCCGACCGAAAGAAGTTCCTCAACCAGCTCGGTTTCACTCATGAAATCACGATCTTCGAGGAAGTAACGTGCCAGAATTGTAACAATTGCCAAGACCCGTTCTCTCAAGGTAACTCCAGTCTCGTCACAGGCTGAAAAGCTCTAAAAACTGCGAATATAGCGCATTCCGGGAAGTTGGGAAACGGTCCCCCGGAGCTCAAGTTGCAGTAAAATAGCCGAAAGCTCCATGGGTGTCAACCCACTTTTCCGGGCGAGATCATCGATCTGAACCGGTTCGTCCGAGAGATGTCTAACTAAATTTTGTTCCTGTTCGCAGAGACTTTCCAGCAGCATCGAACTGGGAACAGTGCGGAATGATGTCGCCCCGGGGCGCATGACATTGAGGATGTCCTGCGGCTCGGTTACCAGGTGTGCGCCGTCTTTCAGCAGGTGGTTGACACCGCAACTGGTTGGTGAGGCAATTGCTCCCGGAATGGCAAATACATCGCGCCCCTGCTCAAGGGCAAATTCCGCGGTAATCAGAGATCCGCTCCCCTGAGCCGCTTCAACAACCAGAACCGCCTGACTGAGGCCACTGATGATCCGGTTGCGGCCGGGAAAATGGCCGGGCAGCGGTGCTGTCCCGGGCAGGTATTCCGAAACAATAGCGCCCTGTTCGCTGATCCGTTGGAAAAGGCGGCCATTCTCTGGAGGATAGATGCGATCGATACCGCAACCAAGGACGGCAATCGTGGTTCCTTCTGCATCGAGGGCCCCTTCGTGGGCGGCGCTGTCGATTCCCCGGGCCAGGCCGCTGATAATGGTGATGCCGTGCCGGGCCACTTCGCGGGAAAATTCCCGTGTTGTTTTTAGTCCGGCCGATGAACACCGCCGTGATCCGACCACCGCCAGCGCCGGAGTCTGGCAGAGATTCCCCTGTACATAGAGAATAGCGGGTGGATCGTGGATCGTTTTCAGGCTTTCCGGATAAGACTCATCCCAAAAAGAGATGATGC
>JBFFPW010000218.1:0-3594 GCA_041573815.1 Desulfuromonadales bacterium | reverse complement strand
TTTATCAATCTGATTTTAACCCTGATTTTTTTCGTTCCGGGGCTGGTTCATGCTCTCTGGCTGGTAACAAAATAAACGTGATGTACAGTTTGAATTATCAAGGCCGGGTTTAGAACTCGGCCTTTTTGTTGCGTCCTGGATGAAAGTCTGGCTGTTTTTTTACAAGTCGATTAGAATAAAATCTTGGCGCTATCTTCGGGGGCAATTTTTTTAGAGAATACCTATGGCTGAGCTGACTTCACAACAGATAGAAAACTTAAAGAAACGGCTATTCGAGCGCCGCGGCGAATTGGAAGAGCTGATCAACAATGCTGCCGAAGGCGCCAAGCCGGTTTCGCTTGATCAGCCGATCGGCCGTCTTTCTCGCATGGATGCTTTACAGCAGCAAAGTATGTCGCAGGCGAATCGACAGGTCGCCCTGCAGGGACTGGAGCAGATCAAGGCTGCCATGCACCGGATTGACTCGGGTGGCTACGGTTGTTGCGTCGAATGTGACGAGGAGATAGATCTTGCCCGGTTGCAGGCGCGACCGGAAGCGCCTTTTTGTATCGATTGCCAGTCGGCGCGCGAGAGAAAAAAATAACTTTAGATGACCGGCATGATGAACATAGCTGAAGTCGCCGTTGCGGCGCCGCTCGACAAAACCCTCTCCTATGCCATTCCTGAAGAATTGAAGAATACCGCTGTGCCCGGTGTCCGGGTTCGTGTTCCGCTGGGGCGGCGGACGGCAACCGGTTACCTGCTGGGAGTGTCCAGCGGAGAAACAGAAAAGCTCAAGCCAATCCGTGAAATTCTCGATACCGATCCGTTGTTCTCGCCCGCCTGGGTCGAATTCCTGAAAAAAGCTGCAGCTTATTACCGTTTCCCGATTGGTGAGGTTTTCCGTTGTGCTCTTCCGGCGGGACTTTCCGGTAAAGGGAATGATGTATCGATTCTCTCGGAAAAAATATATTCAGTTGGCGATTGTGGAATAGAACCGGCCGGGAAAAAACAAAAAAAGGTTTTGCGCCTGGTGCAGGATCGGGGTGAGATCAGTCTCAGTGAACTGCGGCTTCTGGTTGACACACCGCATGCGGTGCTGAGTCGACTGGTTGATATCGGCGCCTTGCAGGTTGCATCAGCTGAACGGCAGCGCGACCCATTTCGTGATCAGCCGGTTCCGCAAGATAATGACCTGAAGCTTGATGTTGACCAGCAATCAGCCCTTGATGCCATGCAGGAAAAACTCGATGCCCAGGAGTTCACCGCCGTCTTGCTGCATGGTGTCACCGGTAGCGGCAAGACCGAAGTTTATCTGCGTTTGATCGCGGCAACAGTTGCTGTCGGTCGACAGGCTTTGGTCCTCGTACCGGAAATTGCCTTGACACCTCAACTTGTCAGCCGTTTCCGGGCCCGTTTTACTGATCAGGGAGTGACTCTGGCTGTTTTGCATTCGGGTCTCTCTGACGGCGAGCGTTATGATGCCTGGCGGAGTATTGCCCGGGGGGATGTGCAGATTGTCATCGGTGCCCGCTCGGCCGTATTCGCTCCTCTTGGTAATCTCGGCGTGATCGTTGTTGATGAAGAGCATGAAACCAGTTACAAGCAATCGGAAGGGTTTCGCTACCACGCGCGTGATCTGGCACTGCTGCGTGGCCAAGCAGCGGATTCATTGGTTCTGCTCGGTAGTGCGACCCCCTCACTGACAGTCTATCGGCGCGCCCAGGAAGGAGAGGTTCTTTACCTCCCCTTGGCCGGGCGGGTGGCCGGCAGGCCGTTGCCGAGCGTCGAGCTCGTTGATATGTGTGAGGCAGAGCAGGTCGGGGCTTTGTCAGAACAGCTGCTTGCAGCCTTGGCGGATAATCATGCAGCGGGTGGCCAGTCATTGTTGCTTCTTAATCGGCGCGGTTTTGCCCCTTATCTGATTTGTGCTGATTGCGGTTTTGGCTTGCGTTGTCCCAATTGCGAAATCACCCTGACGTATCATCAGTCCGCCCGGAAGTTGCTTTGCCATTACTGTGACTACGACCAGACGCCACCCGATATCTGCCCGCGCTGCAGCGGTCACAACCTGATGCCTGAAGGGAGCGGTACCGAACGTCTGGAAGAGGATTTAACCGCCCGTCTTCCGGATTGCCGGATTGCCCGGATGGACCGTGATACAACGACCGCCAAAGGGGCGCACCAACGACTGGTTGACTCGGTGCTGGTCGGTGACGTCGATATTCTGGTCGGAACCCAGATGGTGGCGAAGGGGCATGATTTCCCAAATGTCACCCTGGTCGGTGTCGTTGATGCCGACAATAGCTTGAACTTCCCGGATTTTCGCAGCTCCGAACGGACTTTCTCACTGCTGGTTCAAGTGGCCGGTCGCGCCGGTCGCGGTGATAAGCCAGGTCGGGTGCTGGTGCAGACCTACTCGCCTGACCATTATGCCTTGCAGTGTGCGCTGAACCATGATTATCAGGCTTTTTACCAACAGGAAATAGCTTTTCGGGAGCCGCTCGGTTATCCGCCGTTCGGGCACCTCGTGAATCTGGTGATGGCGGGCAATGACCCGGAAAAAGTCCTCCGCACCGGGGAACTATTGTCCCGGCAACTGGACCATTATGGCCAGGATGTTGAAGTGCTGGGCCCGGCGCCCTGTCCACTGGCCCGGCTGCGCGGCAAAACAAGAAGCCAGATTCTTCTCAAGTCGGATCTCCGCTTGCCTCTGCACCGGCTTTTGCAATACCTCGTCCCGTTATCGAAACAGATCCCCTCCGGGGTTAAATTGACCGTTGATGTCGATCCCATCGACATGCTTTAACTCAGCTGTTTTCTTTTTCTGTCATCTCGGGGTAAAATGATTTCTATTCCAATGAATTTAAACAGGAGTTAAGCTTTTGATGTTTTATCGTTTGTGCAAATCAGTGCTTTTGTTAAGTGCAGTTTTTTTTGCTGCGGCAATATTGTTTTCCTGTTCAGTTACTCCTGTTCCGCCGGTCGAGGTGCCACCACCCCCGACGGCTGAAGTGGAGACGTTGCAGCCAGTCGGCTGGGATGAGGTCGACGGATGGCCCGGCACCGATTTGCTGGCGTCTTTTGAGGCTTTTGTTGCCAGTTGCCGGGTTTTGAAGCACAAGGACGATTGGGCTGGTGCTTGTGCGGCAGCGGTTGATCTTGAAGCCCGAAGTGGGACAACGCTGCTGCAATATTATGAACAATGGTTTGTTCCGAACAAGGTCCATAACGATGACGGCACCGATACCGGAACGATTACCGGTTATTATGTTCCTGATCTTGATGGCAGCCGGGTCAGGACAGAACGCTTTGCTTATCCCCTTTATGCGATTCCGGAAGATCTGGTCATAATTGATCTTCGCGAGGTCTATCCTGAGCTCGCTTCATATCGGTTACGCGGGCGGGTCGAAGGCCGCCGGGTTGTTCCGTATTATTCTCGCTCGGAACTTGATCAAGGTGTCGATACTCTTGCCGGCAAAGAAATTTTCTGGGTTGACGACCCGGTCGAACTTTTTTTCCTCCATATCCAGGGCTCCGGGCGGATCAGTCTGGAAAATGGTGAAAAGGTCATGGTGAACTACGCCGACCAGAACGGTCACCCGTACCGCTCTA
>JBFFPW010000217.1:0-3594 GCA_041573815.1 Desulfuromonadales bacterium | reverse complement strand
GAGGCGAAAACCGGCGGTAACTATGCAGCCAGTCTCTATGCTTCACGCGAAGCGGCCGAAAACGGATATGATCAGGTTCTCTGGCTCGACGCTCGCGATAAGAAATACGTTGAGGAGGTCGGCAGTATGAACATGATCTTCCTCTACGATGGCAAGATCGTCACCTCGCCGCTGCAGGGGACTGTCCTCGACGGCATTACCCGTCGCTCGGTCCTGACCCTGGTCCGGGAGATGGGGTACGAGGTCGAGGAGCGGGCCTTGACGGTTGACGAGGTTCTCGACGGGGCTGAGAGTGGGCGCCTTACTGAAGCCTTTGGCGCCGGAACGGCTGTTGTTATCTCGCCGGTCGGGGAGTTCTGTTACAAGGATCGCTGTGTGATTGTGGGCGATGGTCAGACTGGGGAGTTGACCCAGAAGCTCTATGATGAGCTGACAGGTATCCAGTATGGGCGGTTAGCTGATACGCACGGCTGGGTTGATATGATCTAGAGGCAAAAAGGGGCAGATAAAATCTGCCCCTTTTTTTATGATTCTATTTATCTGGATTCAGCCCTGCCATAAAGTCCAGGGCAAATTGTTTTTGTCCGTCGTTTGGGTGAATTTAGACCGGCAGGTCAGGCACTGATAGTCTTGCTCCTCGAAACCTCGAGGGCCATTCCCTTTGAAAATGCGTGCGTCATCAACTTTGAGTAGGTATTGATGGGGCTTCTGCCGTCCGGTTTTCTTTGCTTGTTCTTCGCATAGATTGCATATTGACATATTTGTGTTCACCACAAGCCTTTGGAAAATGACAGTTAGAGGCACCGCATGATTTTTTTGCCACTTTGAAAGAGAACCGCCATCTTTTTTGGCCCGACCTGGTTTTGGACAATGCCAATACCAAAGGTTGAGTGTTCAATGAGGTTCCCGACCTTGTATGCAGCAGCCATGTCGTATTTTTTGGCATTCTGGGCGTTCATTTCAGGGAGTAGTTTTTCCCACTCTTTTTGTTCGGCAATTTTTGGGTCGGCAGTTTTCCGTGCCGTTGTCTTTCTTGCTGCTGCTGGTTTGCGATATTTGTGTTGGCCATGGCAGGTGTTGCACTCGACCTTGGCCGGTTTTTCTTCTGCCATGGCGATGATGGTGTGATTTGTCAGTTCCTTACACTTGGTACAGCGGCACTCTATAGGGTCGCCGGCTGTAAGTATCTTGATCGTCATTTCTCTTACTTTCTTTAAATTGTTGGCAAGGTCTGGCCGATAAATAACAGGGAGATATCTGGAATCTAAGGGTCTGGCTTGGCTGTTCGAATAGAAGTGAAACCTGTCACTGCGATTATTGAATTGGCCCGAAAATATCTCCGTAGGGGGCGGGGCCAAAATTTCTTGGTACCATGTTACACGTTTGGCGTGGGAATAGATACTAATCACTCAGTTGGAGTGGTTATAATTCCCTAAAGTTCTGTGTGGGTTGGAAGTTTTTTGCTGGCACGCAACAGTGCAGTTGTGGTTTTTCTATGTTTAATCAGCGGGCAGTTTTGCCCTTTTTTTAAGCAGTTTATCGGTTTTTTAAAAGTGTGGTAGATGTAAGTTGCTGAAATTGTTTAGGTAGTCGTGTTTGGCACGTTGTCTGCTCTATAGAGTTTCTGGTTCAGCCCAATGTCGGGCAAAAGCTGGAGGTGCAAAGATGCTCAACGCTGTAAAAAGAAACCTGACTCTCGCAATAACTCTTCTGTTGATCCCTGGCGTTTCCTTCGCCGCTGACACTATTGATACTGGTGATACCGCCTGGATGCTCGTCTCCTCAGCCCTGGTGCTATTGATGCTGCCCGGTCTGGCTCTGTTCTACGGGGGCATGGTCCGGAGCAAAAACGTTCTGTCGACCAGCATGCATACCTTCGCAGCTATGGCGATTATCGGTGTGCAGTGGGTGGTCGTTGGCTATTCCATCGCCTTCGGTGGCGAGGGTAAGTTTTTCGGGAGTTTTGCCAATTTTATGTTGAATGGGATTACTCCCGACTCTGTATCCGGAACGATTCCGACTTATGTTTTTGTGATGTTTCAGGGGATGTTCGCAATTATTACCGTCGCTCTCATCTCCGGGGCCATTGCCGAGCGGATGAAGTTCTCGACTTACTGTGTCTTTATCCTGCTCTGGAGTACTTTGGTTTATGACCCGTTGGCACACTGGGTCTGGGGAGAAGGTGGCTGGCTGGCCGGACACGGTGATCTCGATTTCGCCGGCGGCACCGTCGTGCATCTCTCATCCGGTATCAGTGCCCTTGTTGCCGCGCTAATTATTGGCAAGCGGAAAGGTTATCCGGTGGAGCGGATGTTCCCGCACAACCTGCCAATGACCTTGCTTGGTGCCGGCCTGCTCTGGTTCGGTTGGTTCGGTTTTAATGCCGGCAGTGCCCTGGCCTCTAACGGAAACGCTGCTCTGGCTTTTACCACGACCCAGACGGCTGCAGCCGCCGGGGCTCTTTCGTGGATGTTGGCTGAATGGATCAAGATGGGTAAGCCGAGCGCCCTTGGCGCCGCCTCCGGTATTGTTGCCGGCCTGGTTGTTATTACTCCGGCTGCCGGTTTTGTCACACCGGGTTCGGCCCTGATCATGGGACTTATGGCTGGTGTTGTTTGCTATGGTGGCGTTTTGATGAAGCACAAGTTTGGCTACGATGATTCTCTGGATGCTTTTGGTGTGCACGGCATCGGTGGCGCCTTCGGGGCGATCCTGACCGGTGTTTTTGCCACGGTCGGAGCCGCCGGTCTGATTGCCGGTAATCCGGGACAGGTATTGATCCAGCTGGTCGGTGTGGTCGCTTCCGGGCTCTACGCGGCCGTGGTGACAGCCATCCTGTTGTTGATTCTCAAGCCAATCATGGGGCTGCGGGTCAGCAAGGAAGATGAAGTGATGGGTCTGGACCAGACGGCGCATCATGAGTCTGGCTATAATTTCTAACGATCGTTGCCGATGAATGGATAAACGGCTCCCTTCCGGTTTGACCGGCTGGGAGCCGTTTATGTGAGACGGTGGTGGTGTCAGTCTCTTTCGGCTTTTCTGTTCTGAGCCGCCCAGTGGCTTCTTTCGCCATCGACCGTGACATCAAAGCCGTCTTCGGTGCAGAGAGGCACGGTGCCGTGGCGATGGCTGATTTGGTGCTCGAGGTTGCGTTTCTTGCCCCATTTGACCGCTTTGCAGATTTTGTCATGTTCGGCTTTGTTCATCATTCTCATCCTTTCCTGTCTTGTCCTCTCTGTTAAATTATACGACTTTTCAGGGTCAGATCAGGCGCGATGGCCATTATTTTTTCTTAACTGCCCGAACTGGATGTGTCAACAAAGTACTCAAACTGTGTAAGGTGGTTTGTCGTTCCAGGGAGGCGACTGCGTCATCGGTTGTTATTGATGCCGAATGAAAAATATTTATTTGCATATTTTACAGAAATATCAGGAGGTTATGTGCTGCGGTCTGGCCTTTTAGCCGGTGGTCGTCGAGAGCCCGTAAGCTGGCATGCTCTTTGCTCATTATTCTCCGGCCGGTTGCCGTCTGACCGGTCCGTTTTTTTTGTAGAGAAATTTATTGATCCAATAGAAGGAAGGTAAGAATTATGTG
>JBFFPW010000216.1:0-3622 GCA_041573815.1 Desulfuromonadales bacterium | reverse complement strand
CGGCAAACCCCTGTTCATCATAATCAGCAACATTCAGAGCAACCCACGGTTCATCGGGGCAGCTGAGCTGGTGAACCGATCGAGCAATCAACTCTTTACCGGTGCCGCTTTCTCCGGCAATCAAAAGAGGCTCGCGTCCGCTGGCAATCGCCTGGATATAATTGAAAATCGCCAACATTTTTTCATCGCGCGTCACGCTGTCAGTGAAGGCTTCGTGGTAGGCAGGAACCTCATGCAGAATTCGTGAACTCAATTCAAGGTTCTGCTGTTTCAACTCCTGAAAGGACAGGGCCCGCTGAATGCCCGCCAGCAACCGATCCTGCTCTGCCGCCTTGACAAAATAGTCAAACGCACCCGCCTTCACGCAATTGACCGCCGTATTAACCTGATTCAAACCACTGATGACAATAACCGGGATCTCCGGGTGCTTCTCAATAATCTGCGGAAGCAGCTCTTCTCCGGACACGTGTGGCATCATCATGTCAAGCAGGATCAGACTGACCTTCTTTTCCGACAAAATATCGAGGACATCGCGACTGTCATCGCAAAGGATAACATTGTTAATTCCGAGCGAGCGCTCCAGGGTCACTGAAAGACTTCTGAGCCATGGTCTTTCATCATCGACCAGTAATACAGAGGCAAGGGGGTGCAACCAACTCATATATTCACTCCATTATTTCGCTATCGGGAATCGAACGGTAACCGTTGTTCCCTCATTGGGTTTCGAATCAAAAAACAGGTGGCCACCAAGATCGCGGATCAGACGGTTTGAAACCGAAAGACCCAGACCGGTACCACCCTCCTTACGACGGGTCGTGAAAAAGGGATCCGTAATCCGCTTCATCATTTCAGCATCAATACCAACACCTTCATCCTTGACAATCAGCAATACCGATTCGCCATCGTCGCTTATATCAGTAGCAATTGTCAATTTCCGACTTCGATCAGGGAGCGCCAGACAGGCGTTCTGAATAAGGTTGACCGCCACCTGTTCCAACGAAACTGGATTGCCTTTGATGAGGGGCAACCGGTTTTTCAGATCAACAATAAGATTACTCGTCGCTTTTTTGATCATATTTCTGGTCAGCCGCAAACTGGTTTCAACTGAAATGTTCAAATCAATCTTTTCCAGTTGCTGAAGATCATCTTTGCGGGCAAAGTTTTTCAAATCGTCAACAATACGCTGAATCCGCAGGCCGCCCTCATGCATCTCTTTCAATAAAAGGGGCAGGTCATACTTCATTCGCGAATAACGCAGCCCACCCAGATTAAAATCACCGTGCTGGCTGTAATGGTCTTCAAGAATCGGCATAATATCTTCAAATGCATCCCTGACAATCGGCGAATTGATAATGACAAGACTATTCGGGTTGTTGATTTCATGGGCGATTCCGGCCGAGAGTTCCCCCAGAGAAGCAAGTCGGTTGGAGCGATCAGCCTCCTCCTTGAACATAAATTGCTCTGAAACATCATTGACAACTTTCACGACCCTGCCGACCTCGCCTGAATCTTCGAACAGCGGAAAAACCTTCACCCGGAAATATAGCCCATCGTCGACTCGGATTAACTCCTCGACACTATCACCGGTATTGAAGCAGAGGTCGACCTGTTCGGCACCCAGATAATAAGAACTGCGTGGACCGATTTTATAGTCTTTCCGGGAGATTTTTTCATCAATTTCGGCATATATCTCTTCAGATGCCTTTTGGTTCGACCAGACGATAGCCCTCTCCTGATTTATAACCACCCGCGACTCGGAGATACCGTCAAAAACGACCTGGTACTCCTGCGACAAGGACCGATTGTACTCCTCGCTTTTGCGCAGATCCGCTTCAATGGCAGACATTTGAAGCATCTGCCTGTCCATTTGCTCAAGGGTGTTCTTTAAATGGTCGGCAAACCGGTTTAAAGAGTGGCCAATTGTGGCAACTTCATCTTCACCCTTGATAGAGAGGCGATGGTTCAGGTCACCTTCGGACATACGGGCGACCATATCCCCCATACTCAACAAAGGCCGCCAGACCCTTTTGGCCAATAACAGGCTGACAACTGTCGCCATAAAAACGGAGAAGAGAAGGACATACGCAACCATCCAGACGCTCCGAGTCGCGTAGACAGTCAGACTCTTCTGACCCGGCAGTAAATACTCCGCATGAAAAAATCTGTCGACATCAGCAAGTTCACGGGACAGAGAACGACTGGTCATTTTAAAACTTTCAAGGGCTCGACGATGCTCATTATTTTTAGCGAAGACGAGCAATGCTTTTTCTTTGAATTGGGGGAAAGACCCGATTCGCCTGTAATCCGGATCCTGCTCAACAACCTTGACCCATTCCGCGAATTTTCCCCGCTCATCCGGGTCGTTGGTCAAAAGGGTGTCAGTGTAGGCATCGACCATCCCGGCAACCGCGTTGAGGATTTGGGAATTATTTATCTTTTCAGCTTGATGCATACAGAGCTCGGCAACGGCGTCGGCCTCTTCCATGGTCGCAGTCGGAAGAGAGTGTAGACTGAGAGGTGCTGCAATTGTCTGGCTGTACCCGGAAATCGACTCGTAAATCTGTTGACGAAACTTATCTTGCAGGGAGGAGAGGAGAAACTGTGCCGCAATATCTTCCAGCGCTTTAGTTGTGGCAGTGATATAAATTTCCGTTTCCAGCTTTGGCGGTGGCGACAACACCGTGTTGCTGATTTCATCAACCATGAATCGGGCTGAGATAATCAGATCTTCCGTTACCGAGTAATTATTGAAAAAAAGGTTCGACGAAGTCCGCAGAGACGTCAATTGCACCAGCATAAAGATCCCGGAGCCAACAAAGATGGCAAGCAGGGCAATATAGGCGAAAAGCATTTTACCGCGTACGGTTTTGGGGGATAGCTGGATCATGTGATCTTTTCGTTATAAGATATCGAAATTCTTTTCATTAATAAGACATATCGGGCAAGAATATCAAATAAAAAGGGTCAGGTTTACCCCGACCCTCTCAGTGACGTTGCAGACAGACGACTTTTACTTGCTCTTCTCAATCAGCATGATATCGATAAAATCAACAATTATGACAATATCTGTTTTTGAAATGTCGTACCATCTTCAGCCAGCCGCTCACGGATATCCCCAACAGCCTGCTCATGATCCATCAGCCGGGCCAACTTCTGAACCAACCGCTCTCCTTCGGTCGTCAGAAAAACAGCGAGCTGATAACGGTTACTGGGGGCCTGATCGGTTTCGAGCAGTCCGTAACCCTTTTTGGCCACACTATTATTCCCTTTTTTATCACAGAAGTGCGACATCAGCTTGACGTTGCGACTGACAGTCCCCTGCGGCATATCAAGCATTTTACAGAGCTCCGGCATGGTAATGCCGGGCTGTTGGGCCACCGCCAGAAGCAAAGCGATGTGCTGACTCGGCAGATCTTTATTCAGCTGCTTCCGCAACAGTTCGATAACTTTCACTAATCTTGTGAGTTCCTGCATCATTGCAACCCCCCTGGCGTCAATCTGGCCAAAACACCAATTTCCTGATAAAAACCGTTAAATAACAACATTTGCCTGTTAAATAAAAAAACGGCCCATCTCTCCCCGGAGATGGGCCGTTTAGGGCACAGTTGTATCATTCTCCGGG
>JBFFPW010000215.1:0-3624 GCA_041573815.1 Desulfuromonadales bacterium | reverse complement strand
GACAAGGACTTTGCTCGCTCCGATGAGATTCGCGATGAGCTTGAGGCGAAGGGAGTCATTCTGCTTGATTCGCGCGAAGGGACAACCTGGAAGTTGAAATAGGGTTGGAATGATATTGTTGACAATAAGGGGTCTGAATTGAATTCAGGCCCCTTATTTTGTATAAACGCAAAGGGGGCTGTCACTACAGCCCTTTCAGGGGGCTTTTTTGTGCGGTTCGATTGCTTCTGTGGAAGAGGTGTGTCGGGGAGATCGCCTTGCGTAGATCGCGTTTCGTCGCTGTGGCTTTTGCGTTTTGGTTACGGGGTGAGGAGGAATCTATTGAAGAGTTAACCAAACACAAGAAACCAGCGGCCAGTCCCCGCCCTTAAAGATGCGGCCGGATCTGACACTCTACACAGATCGGTTGCAGCTCGTAGAGACCGCTCTCTTCGTTCTTAACGGTTTTATGTGCCAAGTGGATAGCGCAGGTCACCTTGTAGCAGAACGCACAGGCGATCGGTTCGGTATCTTTGGAGGTGAAGTCACAGACGTGGCACATCCAGGGGGATTGTTCGGGGTGGTTCTGATCCATATTTTTATCCTACACTATTTAACTATTCATGCCGATATTTTTTAAGCAACACGTCCGCCTGCAGCCGCTCCTCATCCGTTATTGCCTGATACCCTCGGGTGTAAGGCCAACCGTAAGCCCAGCGAAAACTGGTCGGCCAGTAGGGGGAACCGCCGGCCCGGACTCCGGCCCACATGATCTCGGCCAGAGCCTTGTTTTCGACCTGGGCGATGCAGGTTTTCAATGCATTGTCGGCCGCACTCCGTTCGTCTGACGTTCCGCCGAGCCAGTAGGTCTTGTCATGCTCGAAACAGCAGTTGCGCCATTTGTCTGGCTCTGAGGGGGGACCATCCGGAAAGCTGCTGCAGCCGTCGCTGGTGAACGGACGCAGTTCACTGGCTTCGACAGATGCAGCACCACCGATCAGACAAAGTGCCAGGGCTCCGGTTACGAAGCATGCTTCGATAAACCGGGTCATGGTCGATTTGCCTCGTAACGAATTACCGTGAGGTGTCCGGAAGCGTCCAGTTCCAGGGTTACATAATCTTCCTGAACCCATTGGCCGTTCACCGGACAAGTGACCAGGTGGATTTCATCCGTCTCAGGGCTGAGGCTGCGCGGCTGACGGCCGAATTTTGTCCGGATGTCAGTGCGGGAATCACCGAGGCGGATTCCGGATGGCATGGCCACCGCGGAAGATGTCGCAATAATCCGGTCAACAGTTTGACGAATCGCTTCGACGTCCATGTCCGGGTAGTGGTAGATGGTAATATCATAAGGGCCGCCGTCATCAACTCCATCGCTATAGGATATCGATTGGGGCCTGCCGAGTCTTTTTATAATGCTCTCTTCCGGTTCCCACAGCCTGACGCCTCTGAGTCCGAAATTTTCGACCGGAATGCAATCGTAGTTACCGGCGTCGATCAGCCATGTTTGCGCGGATTGTGCAGGCAGGGTCGCAGGGACAAGAAGATGTGCTGTTAAGAAGAGAGAGAAAATCGTGAGTAAAGTACGCATAGACAAGGCCTCTAATCCTGGGTGTCTTTGTTGATGATTTCGAGATAGTTTGCGCGCCCGGCAAAATCATTCATTGATTGCAGGTTTCGCGAGCCGCAGTCAATGCAGCGCAATTCCCATGTTGGTCCTTTGTGATAGATCAGTCGATAAAGCCGTTCCGGCATCCAGGGTTTATCAATCCGGACTGTTCTTGTCGGCTGGATGCTTTTACAGTTTTGGCAAAAGACCCGTTCGAAAAAATTCTCCGGCAACTGCAGTTGAATCAACTGCAGGTATTGCCGGGCGACTTTGCGGATGTAATCATCCCTGTTTTCTTCAGTCAGGCCGGTGTTGAAAATGGCACCATGTTCTGTATAAAGCAGGCTGATATCCTCTTCCAGACAATCCCAGGTCGCGTAGAGTCCGCCGGAATAATCGTTGGCCGCATAGAGCTTGGCCAAAGATGATAATCCATGGCCCGGCTCAATTTTTTCTTCGAGAATCTTTTGACAAAGGATCTCACTGTATCGCTGGAGTGCCGCAGACTCATCCGGCCAGTCGATGCCGAGTTCAGTGGTGACCTTGAGGAAACACTCGTAGACTTCAATCGAGTCGACCGGGCGGTTCAGGTCCATTCCTGCCAGTACCGGCAGACTGGGCGACTCAATCCCTGTTGTCAGCAGTTGCTCGGCCCAGGCAATGTAATCTTCAGGTCGAATCGTTCCGAGGGCATATTTGCCAAAAAGTTCGTTTATTTCCATAATCGATATTGAGGCATAGAGCTGGTTCAGTCTATTTCCTTCCAGAGGCCAACGACAATCTTGCCGGATGAGAGTCCGCAGGCCAGCGGCACCGCCGCCGCTTTGAGCAGGGCAAAGCCAGGTACGGATAGAATCAGAACGGCCATCAGTACGCAGAGGAGAACCGTCATAACAATCGCTTCACCAATATTCTCCAGCATGAAGACCCCGAACAGGGCGCCGATCGTCCCGAGCAGCGGCGTCGCCCACCAGGGTGACAACCCCAGCCAGTATGATGCAATAAAATACGCAGTGATTGAGCCGAGCAGAGCCCCGATCAAGTAGGTCGGCATTTTCGGATAGACCGGAATGTGATAATTTTCCTTGATGCTTTCATCGGCTTTTTTCAGCTCGTCTCCGTAGAAATCGGCCAACCAAATCGTCATCCCATTCGGATCAACCGATTCGACGACGTAGGTCATGTTCTCTCCCTGGCCGCTGACGGCGACAATGAGGCCGGTATCGCCGATCTGCGGGGCCCGCACGACTTCTTCGGAGCCATGAAAGTCCCGGTCCAGTGTGCGCAGCGAAACGATTTTGACCGGATCATATTCTTTAAGCATGATGACTCATTATTCCCCGTATTGAACGATGACGACTTCTGCCGGGCACTCGATCTGCGCAAAGGCCTCCAGCATCACCTCGAGTGCGAATGCTCGACCCCGGTTACCGGAACCGGAGCCGATCAGCGGAAAGGCGACCGAGGTGAATTGTTCCTGGTCGACAAGCGCCATGGCATTATGGACGGAATCAGTAATCGATCGCCGGGTCGCGACCCAGAACAGGTTGATGCCGGTCACATGAATGATCGCCTGAAACGGCAGCCGGCCGGGTCCGGTCAGGCGGGCGCCACCGAGTTCAATCGGACCACACCGGGCGAGCTCCCGGAATGGTCCGGTGCCACCCCGCTTCTTGATCGCCCCTGAGACCCCCTGTGGAAGAAGGATCCACCACGGAATGATGTTGCGGTTCCAGGGATTGACGATGACTTCGGTACGCTGTTTCAGCAGGTCTCCGGATACGATTTCAGGTCTCATAGGTCCAACGCATTCTGCCCCTTACGGCACAGTTGATCAGGTTGCCTTCAAGTTATTGCTTTATCCTCTGTTATAATACCGATCGGTTCGGAATCAACCACGGTTGTCATCAGAAGCCGTCATCGGTCGAATGGCGCCAGAGCTGCCTCGCTTCAAATCCGGCCTGCGCCAATTTTTCGACCGTATTCGTCGCTTCCTGATCAGAGGCCATCGACACCACGATCTTCCCGTAGCGTTG
>JBFFPW010000214.1:0-3639 GCA_041573815.1 Desulfuromonadales bacterium | reverse complement strand
GCCGACACCACAGTTGTCTTTCTCATTGGCAGGATCGTAAAGACCCTGCTTTTCAGGATATTTTTCTATATTCATATGCCTATATGCTTTGAATGATTGCGGAATCTTGAAATTCTATAGAGATTTTAGCCAAAATCAAGGCCAGTCTACTTATTCTTCAGTGCGATAATACAAAGCAAATGGTGTGCCAAACACATAACCCTCTGATTTTAAAAAGATTAGAATAAACACAGAACAACAAAGTACTTTATTAATGCTAATTAGTATATTTTTTTTACTCATATATACTTAAAATTACATACCTGTAAATTGTTCAATATGTGGGCAACCTTTTGTTTTTAATATATTTTAGTCTCCTGTTCTGGTAAAAAGGAAGCAGGCTCGGAATAAGTGAACAGAAACTGCAGTCAGTCACGTTCCCCTAGTAATACAAAAAACCAATTGTTCCTTCCCGCGCTTCCCGGTAGACTTCTCTTCGGCTGAACAGACGGTTTACAAAAAAGAATAATTGAAATTTGCGAGGTTAGTTATGATTGTCGGCGAGGTCATGTCGAAGAAATTAATTACTGTCAATAAAACAGACTCCTTGAAAAAAGCCCAGGACATTATGGCGGCGAAATCTATCCGACACCTGCCTGTCGTTGCCGGCAAGGAGCTGCTGGGGATCATCACTGAGAGCGACATTCGGGGAGCTTTTATGGGTAAAGGCACCAAGACCAGCTCAGGCAAAGTCAGGCCGTTAAGCCCCGCCAAAATGAAGGTCTCCGATTATATGACTCCTGATCCGATGGTGGTGGTTCCCGAGACCCATATCGAGGATGCGGCCTTGATCATCTACAAATATAAGATTGGCGCCCTGCCGGTCATCAAGCGTAACAAACTGGTAGGCCTTATCTCTATCATGGATATCCTCGGAATCTTTGTTGAGCTGATGGGCATTATCCATTCCAGTTCGCGAGTGGATGTGGCGATGGACAAGAACCCTCTGAATTTTGAAAAAGTGTCGAATATTATCCATGGCGAAAATTTGAATATCATCAGCGTCGGCATGGCGCCCCATAGTGCCGGGGGCAACAAGCAGGTCTATTTTTTCCGATTGGACCTGTGCGACACGACAAACGTCGTCAAAAAAATTGAAAAAGCCGGGTTTAAGGTCATCAGCGCTATCAACTAACCAGGAGAACTGGCGAAAGACCACGCGCTCTCTGCCGAACCCACCCGTATCAAGCCCTCTCAGTTACACCCTGCGGAAAGACGGTCCTCAATCAGGATGCCGGAAATCCTTAAACTGGCTTTTCTAAACAGGAAAGCTGTGAGATGATAGATGGCTGACCTATAAGTCTGGATTTAAAAATACTTTAACGGAGGCTACCAAGCCGAATTATGCACCCGGAACGACTCATTATATTCGACACTACTTTAAGAGACGGGGAGCAATGCCCCGGTGCCAGCATGAACAACAAGGAAAAGTTGGAAATCGCGCGGCAGCTCGCTCTACTAAAAGTGGATGTCATCGAAGCGGGCTTCCCGGTCGCATCCCCCGGTGATTTCGAATCAGTCCAGCAGATCGCGAATGAAATCAAAGGCTCCTCCGTGACGGGCCTTGCCCGCGCCCTTGAGAAAGATGTTGAAGCAGCAGCGCGCGCGCTTGAAAAGGCTGAGTCGCCTCGCATTCATATTTTTCTGTCGACTTCCAAACTGCACCGCGATCACAAACTGCTAAAAGGCAAGGAAGAGGTCATCCAGATGGCCGTCGATGCCGTAAAATTCGGCCGCAAGTTCTGTGACGACATAGAGTTCTCACCGGAAGACGCCTCGCGGACGGAACCAGAGTTTCTTGCCGAGGTGGTGGAAGCGGTGATCGGCGCCGGTGCCGGAACAGTGAATATCCCGGATACCGTGGGTTATTCCGTGCCGACGCAGTTTGGACAAATCATTCGTTCCCTGAAGCAAAACGTATCGAACATCGAACAGGCAGTGATCAGTGTGCATTGCCATAACGATTTGGGTATGGCGGTTGCGAACTCACTTGAGGCCATCAAGGAAGGTGCGCGGCAGGTGGAGTGCACTATCAACGGCATCGGCGAACGTGCCGGCAACGCGGCGATGGAAGAAATCGTCATGGCACTCAAAACACGCAAGGACTTTTTCGGTATTGATACCCGCATCGACACCCGGCACATCATGGCCTGCAGTCGGCTGGTAAGCAGTCTCACGGGATTCTTCGTACAGCGCAACAAAGCCATCGTCGGTAAAAATGCATTTGCGCACGAGTCCGGCGTGCACCAGGACGGGTTCCTCAAAAAGAAGAATACCTACGAGATCATGAATCCGCAGGACATTGGACTTGAAAGCTCGGAACTGGTGCTGGGAAAACATTCCGGCCGCAATGCTCTGTCCAAGAAAATTGAAGCGATGGGATACCAGGTGACGCAGGACGAATTGGACAGGATATTTGCAGGATTCAAATCTCTGGCGGACCAGAAGAAAGAAATATTCGACGAAGATCTTGTCGCCCTGATCCAAAAACGGAAATTCACCGATGAAGAGTTGAACACTTACACTCTGGAAAAAGTTCGGGGAACCTTTGAAAGCGGCAGCACCTCCGGAGCGACCGTCACTCTGAGAAGCCGAGACGGCAAGATGCATACAGAGACCGGTCATGGAGACGGCTTGATCGATGCCATGTACAACGCCATCGACAATATCACTGGAATGACCTGCAAACTGATCGACTACCAGGTGATGGCCAAAACACGCGGCAAGGACGCGCAGGGAGAAGTCACCGTACGCGTTCTTTATGAAGGCCGTGAAGTACTCGGCAAAGGCACGGGCGTCAACACAGTGGAAACCGGTGCTGAGGCTTATGTCAATGCTGTCAATAAACTGCTTATCAAAACCAAATCGGGTCCGGTGGACGGCGGAGAGATCCAAGGCCCCTGATCATTTGCCGGTACACACGTTCATCAAAAATTTCAGGGCGGCTCATGCGGGCCGCCCTGTTTTAATTTGGGCCGGGCATGAACTGATGCTGACTTTCTTTTCTACCCCGGATAATTATTAGAACATTATCTTTTTACTCTAATAAAAAAGCCTCTCTTTAAATATGGCCTCGAAAAAAAAAGACACCTTGTTTAAAAAATCGACCGCTCCTGGGAAATTCGAGTTCAACGAACAGGTAGCGCGAGTGTTCGACGACATGCTGGAACGAAGCGTTCCGTTCTATAAAGAATGCCAGCGGATGGTGATCGACCTCACCCTGCACTTTGCTCAGAAAAACTCAGCGATATACGATCTGGGATGCTCCACAGGCACTCTGCTCCGCTCCCTGATGCGGGCCATTCCGGAGAACCAGAAAATCCGTTTTATCGGTCTCGACAATTCGGAAGCCATGCTGAACAAAGCGCACGGAAAACTGAAAGGTCATCTCAAACGATGCGAACTGGTGAAAGCGAATCTGGAAGATGATTTTGATTTGACCGACGCCAGTGTCGTCATCATGAATTACACGCTGCAATTCATCCCACCCCGGCGGCGGGCGGTGATGCTTAAAAAAATTTATAAAGGATTGCGTCCCGAGGGAGGATTGCTCCTCATCGAAAAAGTGCGGGGGGAATCGGATGGGCTGAACGGCCTGTT
>JBFFPW010000213.1:0-3691 GCA_041573815.1 Desulfuromonadales bacterium | reverse complement strand
AGATGATGCGGGCTGAAGACTTTTCGAGTGCGGCGATGGCCGATTGAAATTCCGGGCCGTTGATGTCGGGGAGCTGGATAGATTCAGAACGAAGTGAGCCAATTTTCTCCGGCCAATGTGCTGGGCCTGCCTGCAATGCTTCTTCGGGTGACTGGAAAACGTCATATAGTTGCATAAGGCCGCGTCGCCCGACACCCTTGATCAGGTGCAGACGCAGCCATGCTTGCTCCATCCTGGTCAGCATGGTCCCCCTCCCCATAACAAAACAATCAAGGGGTCTGCTTTGCGGCAAACCCCTTGATTGAAATTGAACGCTATATATTAAATACTATTCTGAAAAAGTTGCAACCTTGTCGCCAATGCCGACAGTGTTGACGGTTTTCAGGATCAGAGCCGCGGCAGTGTTTTTCGAAGCCTTGACGACGACAGCCTGGCCCAGCAGGACATCGGGAAGTTTCTTGTTGCTAGTACTGAAGGTCGAGGACTTTCGCGCTCTGGAGATGTAAAGCATATTGCCGACTTCAAGGCCATCACTCAAGCCGAGATCGATATAGACAATATCGTGCTGGCCCATAGTTGACTGACCTCTTTTTGAGGCGATCAGATAGCCGGAAAGGTCATCCTGGGCTCTCTTGAGGGCAATCTGTTGTTCAGGAGCAATAAAGGGGGTAATCCGTGCGCCACGAAGAATTTCTTGTTTGCTGTCAGTGATCTTGGCTGTGGCGACCTCGTCGTTAATATCGGTGATGATGAGCGTCCCCTTTTCGTAGACCATGTAGCCCATTTTTTTATCAGTTTTTGGATGTCTTATGGCGTCGCCAAGGTCAAAAATTGCATAGGTTGTGCCTGGTGATGCAACATCAAGGTCTTTCATGTCAATAAAAGCGATATCGCCTTTGCCGATAATCATTCGGTCATCCGTGGTGTCGACGATGGTTCCGGCATTTTCGAGTGTGTCGAGGTTGATCATGCCGATGCCGCCACCCGGAATCTTGATTTTGATTTCATCTTCCGGTTCACCGCCAACGAGTGGTTCTTCAATGATCGGCTCCGGAGTCATGTCCTCCACTGGCTCAACATCAGTGACCTGTGCATCTGCAACCGGTTCGAGAGGTTCCGGCTCGGTTTCCGGTTCGGCCTTGATGATCTCAATCCGGTCATCATAAATGGCGAGCTTCTGTCCCGGGTAGATGAAGTGTGGATTCGGAATGTCCGGGTTATGTGACCAGAGGTTCGGCCAGTAATAGGGGTCCTTGATGAAACGGTCAGAAATTCCCCAGAGGGTATCGCCCTTTTTAATAGTGTAAATCAGCGGATCCTCTGCTGCTGCAAGCGAGGATAGTGGCAGCAAGAGCAGGCAGATCAAAAGCACGGTTTTACGTAATGTCATTATCGCCCCCTGTGGCTTTGTACATCAATATCAATTGAAGCTGTTGGCAGCTTTTTTGGCTGCAGAACTCTTCGGATAACGTTCTTTTAGAAGCTGTATTGTTTCAATAGCAGACTCTTCTTCATCCATCTGGTAGAGTGCGGCGGCCTTTTTCAATAAGGCATCTGGCGCTTTGGTGCTTTTCGGATAATCGATGACTACCCGGTCAAAGTCAGCGACAGCCTGCTCATATTGCCCAAGGGCAAGAAAGCATTCTGCCAGCCAATAGCGCGCGTTACTGGCATAATCATTGGCCGGGAAAAGTTGCAGGAATCGGCTGAAACCATTGATCGATTTCTGGAATTGGCCGGCAGCATAATCGCCGAACGCCGCAAGGTAGATTTCAGTTGGCGTCTGTTGCGTCGAACTGGAGGTTTCAGCGTTGGTTTTGTCATTGCCGGAAGTGGCAAAGCCCTGCCCCGGCCTCTGCTTCAGGCTTTCAATGATGCGTTGTTGATCGAGCAGGCGGGCTTCAAGCATGACAATGCTGTCTTGCACTCGCTGCAGGCGGGCTTCGATATCCTCTATCTGCTGATTCGCTCCGGTGGTCGTTGCGGCCGAAGTCGCAGCCACCGTTGCCGAAGTTGCTCCGGTGGTTGCGCAGGACGGCAACCAACAAAGGGCTGCAACAGTGAGAATGCAGTTTATGAATAATTTTGAGCGCAAATGATTTTCCTGACTTGATTAAATAAACATTAAATTTCCTAAAAATTATAGGTTTTTCAGGTGATTGTCAAGTTTTGAAGATGTTTTGAGTTGAACATTTTCGGGTCGTAAAAGCAGCTGTTCGACCATTTAAAGTATGCTATTGTAAATGACTGAAATCGAGAGGACATTGTCAATGAATGAGCTTGAATTGCTGGCCCCGGCCGGCGATTTTGAAAAACTGGTAACAGCATATGACTTTGGGGCGGATGCGGCTTATGTCGGCAGTGAGCGTTATGGTTTGCGCTCAGCGGCAGGCAATTTCAGCTTTGAGCAATTGACGCGCGCCCGGCAACTTGCCGCCGACCGCGAGCGAAAGCTGTACTTGACCCTGAATGCCTACCTGGTTTCAGGGCAGTTTGATCAACTGGCCGAAGATATCGAACGACTCAAGCCTCTCGATCTGGATGCCTATATTGTGACTGATCCCGGAGTTCTCAGCCTTGTCCGGCGGATTGACCCGGATCGCGAAATTCATTTGTCGACCCAGTCGAATACAACCAACATTGAAGCCATCCGCTTCTGGCAGCAGTTCGGCGTCAGTCGGGTCAATCTGGCCCGGGAGCTGACACTTGAAGACATGCAGGCCATCGGCCAAAACTGTGATGTTGAGATTGAAGCATTTGTGCATGGCGCCATGTGTGTTGCCTTCTCCGGGCGCTGTCTGCTTTCTGCGGCGATGAATGGTCGGAGCGCCAACTCCGGGGCCTGCTCACATCCTTGCCGCTGGAATTATTCCCTGGTCGAGGAAAAACGGCCGGGTGAATATTACCCGATTGAGGAAGATCAGCACGGGACCTATCTGATGAACAGCCGTGACCTGCGGTTGATTGAGTATCTGCCGGAAATGGCAGCCGCCGGAGTCAACAGCTTCAAGATCGAAGGCCGGATGAAGAGCCGTTACTATGTGGCGGTTGTCACCCGTGTTTATCGGGAGGCCCTTGATCGTTATCAGGAAAATCCGTCGGCATGGACGTGTGATCCGCTCTGGCTGGCAGAACTCGACAAGGTGAGTCATCGACCTTATGACCACGGTTTTCTGTTCGGACACGAGGATGCCAAAATACACAGCGCTGATACGCATTATCAGCGTTCATTCGACTTTGTCGGCCAGGTTCTCTCGATCGAGAGCGATGGGACCGCACTGGTTGAAGGGAAGAACCGCTTCTTCCCCGGCGAGCGCCTTGAGATTTTTGGGCCAAAGATGCGGCAAACCGAATTTGAGGTCGGTGAGGTCACGAATGAGGTGGGTGATGCCCTTGATGTGGTGCAACCGAATGCCCGGGTGCTGATGGGACTTCCTGCCGGCAGCCAGGCCGGTGACATGATGCGGCGCGAGAAGGAATAGGAATTGTTCAGAGTTGCGGCGTCTCGGCCTCCGTTGAAGCTGTGGCACTTGGTACGGTAACAGTTTTGAAAAACATTCATGGTCGTGGGGTCCCGGCCCCTCCCGCCGGGTTCATTTTCTTTGATAAGCGTCAAAGAAAACAGAACCAAAAGAAATCGCTCCCTGCCGGGGGCTTTTTTGTGCGGTTTTTTCGTTTCTGGTGAACGGGT
>JBFFPW010000212.1:0-3700 GCA_041573815.1 Desulfuromonadales bacterium | reverse complement strand
GGTGCGAAAACGGACCGATTTCATTTCGACCTTTTCACCCGGTTGCAGTTGCAGTCGATCATCGTCGACCATGATCAGCATGCCATCCCGTTCTACCACCGGCCGCTCCGCGGCGTAATAGAGCGGGACGATCGGAATCTGCTCAAGGTAGATGTACTGCCAGATATCGAGCTCGGTCCAGTTGGAAAGTGGAAAGGAGCGGATGCTTTCGCCCGGATTGACCCGGGCATTATAGATATTCCAGAGCTCCGGTCGTTGGCTTTTCGGGTCCCAGCGATGGTTACTGCTGCGGAATGAGAAAATCCGTTCCTTGGCCCGTGATTTTTCTTCGTCCCGCCGAGCCCCGCCAAAGGCAGCATCGAACTTATACTTGTTGAGGGCCTGCTTCAGGCCTTCGGTTTTCATAATGTCGGTGTAGAGGGCGGAGCCATGCGTAAAGGGGGAAACCCCCTGGCTGGCGCCTTCTTCGTTGGTGTGGATCAATAGATCAAAGCCGTACTCATGTGCCATTTTATCGCGAAACTCGATCATCTCACGAAATTTCCAGGTCGTATCGACATGCATCAGCGGAAAAGGCGGCTTGGCCGGGTAGAAGGCTTTGCGGGCAAGATGTAACATCACGGCCGAATCCTTGCCGATTGAATAAAGCATGACCGGGTTCTCAAATTCGGCGGCGACTTCGCGGATGATGTGAATGCTCTCGGCTTCCAGCTGCTGTAGGTGGGTAAGTGATTGACCCATTATGTACTCCTCAAATCATGTTAGTTGGCAGTTTGATCACTAGCGACGATGCAGACCGCATTCCTTGTGCTCTGCGTTTTCCCACCACCAGCGCCCCGAGCGTGAATCATCGCCCTCGTTGACCGGCCGCGTACAGGGGGCGCACCCAATCGAGGGATAACCGTTTCGTTGCAGGCGGTTAATTGGCAGATGGTGCTTGTTGACATATTCCCAGGTCTCCTGCTCCGTCCAGAAGGTGAGGGGGTTGATCTTCAGGATGTTGCCGTGCAGGTGGTCCCGTTCAAGAGGCTGCAAGGTTGTCCGGGTGCTGCTCTGCTCCCGGCGCATGCCGGTCAGCCAGCCATCGAGGCCGTTCAGAGCCCGACTCAGCGGCTCGACTTTGCGAATGGCACAGCACTCTTTACGGTTTTCGATGTTGTCGCGGAAAGAAAACAGACCCTTGTCGCGCTCTAGCTTTTCGACCGATTCCCGCTTCGGAAAATACCAGTCAATCTGAATACTGTAATGCTGACAGATCGCTTCGGCTGTTTCATAGGTCTCTTCCGGTAGTCGGCCGGTATCGAGAGCAAATACTGAAATGGCCGATGCTGTTCGTTTGAGCAGGTCGATGACGACAATATCTTCGATGCTGAAGGAGCAGGCGAGTTTGACGTTGTCGCCAGCATAGTCAAGACCTGCTTTGATAATCTCTTGAGCCGGAGTGTCGTGAAGAATGTCTGGGAGTGGTCGGGTAGCGGTAGCTGTCATTTTCATTACGCGTTCTTTCTCATGTTGTTCAGGGCTGAGCTGTTGTCGGGTTCGCTCAGTTCTTCTTTAGATGTGGTATTCCGGCTCCTGCTTCTCGCGTCCGTACGAGAGCTTGTTCCAGGCCCGCTCGTGGCCGAAATAAACCGCAAACTTCAGAGAAGTGTCAACCAGCCCGACGGTGGCTGCAAACTCCCCCTTGCCGGTCAACAGGTAAACGATTGTGCCGGTAATCAGGGTGGCCAGAACGCGCCAGGAGATCGCCTTGGCCAGACTTCTTCGAGTTGTTTCCATGGAGCTTTATTTCTCCGAGGTAGATTGTATCGCAAGTGGCAGTTAAATGTTTCGCAGAAAGATAATATAAGCCCACCTACATTGTCAAGAAAAAATAAATACAAAGTTGAGCTGTGTGGTGTGTTTTGTGGGTGGACAGAAAAGAAGCAGTGCTGCATAAAATCTGAGCATTATTTGCCCTGTCTCAAATCTCTCGGTCGCCGTGGAAAGTTTCAAGTTTATGAAAATAAAGGTTTTTTTGAAGTGGTATGAAAATTGAGTAGAGGTGAGAGCTGCAGCGGCAATGGAGCGGTTGCGATTTGACAATCCCATATTACATTTCAGGAGGGTATGACAATGGAGTCAGCCATCACGTCGATCAGTCACAGCGGTGACGTTCTTTTTCTGATGCTCGGTGCTGTTATGGTTTTTGCCATGCACGCCGGTTTCGCCTTTCTCGAAGTTGGTACCGTTCGTAAAAAAAGCCAGGTGAACGCTTTTGTGAAAATACTGTCCGACTGGTCGGTTTCGACCGTCGTCTATTTTGTTATAGGTTATCCGATCGCCTACGGGGTGCATTTCTTCCACCCGGTCGATGCCCTTATCGGAGCCAATCAGGGTTTTGAGCTGGTCCGCTTTTTCTTTTTGCTCTGCTTTGCTGCCTGCATTCCGGCCATTATTTCCGGTGGTATTGCCGAGCGGGCCCGCTTCTGGCCGCAGGTTCTGGCCGGCGCCATTTTCGTAGCAGTCATCTATCCGGTGTTCGAATCAATCATCTGGGGGCAGAACAGCTCCGGCCTGCAAACCTTTTTTGAAACGACCTTCGGTGCACCGTTTCATGATTTTGCCGGGTCTGTTGTCGTTCATTCGATGGGGGGATGGCTGGCCTTGCCGGCGGTCCTGGTTCTCGGACCTCGCCTCAATCGTTATGTGCGCGGCAAGAGTCAACCGATTCCGGTCAGCAATATTCCGTTTCTGGCTCTCGGCAGCTGGATACTGGCTGTCGGCTGGTTTGGCTTTAACGTTATGAGTGCCCAGTCTCTGACGGGTATTTCCGGTCTGGTGGCGGCCAATTCGCTACTCGCTATGGTCGGTGGTGTGTTGTTTGCCCTGATAGCCAGCAAGAATGACCCCGGCTTTGTTCACAACGGTGCCCTGGCCGGACTGATCGCTATCTGTGCCGGATCTGATATTGTCCATCCGGTGGCGGCATTCTTCATGGGTGGACTCGGTTCACTGATTTTTGTTTATGGTTTCCAGTGGGAGCAGGAAAAGCTGAAAATTGATGATGTTCTTGGCGTCTGGCCGTTGCATGGCATTGTCGGAACCTTCGGTGGAATCTCGGCCGGTATTTTCGGCAGCAAAATGTTCGGTGGAGCCGGCGGGGTGACGTTCCTTAGTCAATTGGTCGGTTCCGTCATGGCTATTGGCTATGCTCTGGTGGCCGGTTTTACGGTCTACTTCTTCGTCAAGAAAGTTTTCGGCTACACCATGGATGAGGAAGACCAGTTTGTCGGTCCCGACCTGGTTATTCACCAGATTAATGCTTATCCGGAAGACCACGTACGGTAAGCTGGGAACGGTTATTTTTCGTTGTCTCGGGTCCCTTGACACAGCGAAAAACTCCTCGTTCCTGAAAATTTCGATGTGCCAACAGGGGGCCGTTCCATTATGGGCGACCCCGTTGTTGTTGAAATAACTATTTAATTTAGAAGAGAAAATTATTTTTTACCTGGCGGTTGACCATTATCAATTCAGGGGTATAATTTTGACGTATAGGGTTCCGGAAGCTGGACGCAGCTTCCCATTCGCCCTGGCGACTTGCCCCTCCTGGTCTCCAGGGTGTTTTTTTACGTAAACGTTTTGAAAAGGGTCGGATATTAAATCCGGCCCTTTTTCTTACATTGTCATCTTTGAAAACCAAGCGTAACCGTAACTAATG
>JBFFPW010000211.1:0-3716 GCA_041573815.1 Desulfuromonadales bacterium | reverse complement strand
CTATTTTTTCTAGGTGGCTGCCAGGGCACATCAGCACTTTATCAGGGGAAATACGTTGATCCTGAATTTGCCATACCTCTACCCGGCAACGTGGCAGAAGAACAATGGGAAACCTACGAACTGGCAATCAAGTACGGGTATTCAGAGGATAATCTGTATTTTCAAATCATTGGTCAAGTCAACCTGGCCGATCAGTATGCGGAAATTTATCATTATCTGGACAGGCTGGATGTTTACCTTCTTTTTCTCGACAACAGCCTGACCGTTATCAAGGCAGAAAAACTGGCCAGCAGCTTCTCTACGAGCCCCAAAGACAGCATCCCCTTCGATAGAAGCTTCAAAATCCCACAAAACACGACAGCATTCTCTTTTGCCTATTATGGAACCGTCCGAGAACTGGACAAGAAAGATGGAAATATTGCAACCTTATGGCATGTCCCCAAGTAGGGAATGCAATTTTCAACAGAAGTCGGATTGCCTTCCCGCTTCATTTTCTTTATGGTACCAGGATGCCCAACTTCAACCTCATCGTTGTCCTCGGTCCAACGGCTTCAGGCAAAACCAAACTCGGTGTCAACCTTGCCCAACAGCTGAATGGCGAAATCATTTCGGCCGACTCCCGCCAGGTCTTCCGGGGGATGGACCTCGGCACCGGCAAAGACCTGGGTGAGTACAACAGCATCCCCTATCACCTGATTGACATCCTCGATCCGGGGTGTGAATTCAGTGTCTTTAATTTCCAACAGCTCTTTTACCAGGCCTTTGAAGAGATCTCCGGACGGGGCAAACGACCGGTGCTGGTCGGTGGCACCGGACTTTATCTCGATGCCGCCCTGCGCGGTTATCGTATGGTCGAAGTTCCGGAAAATCCTCATCTCAGGGCCGAGTTGGCCAATAGCGAACTGACTGCCCTTCAGCAAAGACTGCTGGAATTGAAACCGAGCCAGCACAACAACACCGACCTTGAAGATCGCCACCGTCTGATTCGCGCCATTGAAATTGCCGAAGGTGAACAACATGCAAGATCCGCTCAGCCAGCCCCGCCGGAGTTACAGCCGATTATTTTTGGCATCCGCTGGGAACGATCCCTATTGAGACAAAGAATCACCGAGCGCCTGAAACAACGGCTTGCAGAGGGAATGATCGAAGAGGTTGCAAAACTCCATGCGCAAGGCGTCAGTTGGGAGAGACTCGACTACTACGGACTCGAGTACCGCTTTATCGCCCAACACCTCCAAAACAAGTTGAACCTCAACGACATGACCCAGAAGCTCAACAGCGCCATCCATCAATTTGCCAAGCGGCAGGAGACCTGGTTCCGGCGGATGGAAAAGCAGGGAACCAAAATTAACTGGCTGGATGGCAACGGTGACCTTCTTTCAGAAGCAGTGCAGGTTCTGGGAAAAGTTCCATAAGTATGGACAGCACCCGCCGACGCTATCTCGATAAAAGGTCGATCGCCGGGCCGTGGCAAATAACCGGCATCAAGCGATCTGATTACTCCGGTGCGATTGTCATTCCGGCTTGCGATGAGGAAAAATGGATTTTCCGGACCCTCCATAGCCTTGCCAATAATCCGGCTGATTTACGCGAGAATTTTTTAGTTCTGGTTGTTGTCAACCACCCTGCTGACACTGACCGCTCGATCAAGATTGCCAACCGCCGCACCTTGGAAGAGTTCACCGCTTCACCTCTCCGAAAAAATCTGCAACTTGGCTGGGTCGACGCCTGCTCTGAGAGCTATGAACTGGCGGAGGGTGGAGTCGGCAGCGCCCGCAAACTCGGCTTCGATCTTGCCTTGACCCGACTTCGAGACGATAGTGATGCGATTCTGATTTCCCTTGATGCCGACACCCTGGTCGAGTCGAACTATCTGGAAAAGATCGTGCAACATTTCAGTGTGAGTAGCGCCGGTGGCACGGTTATCCCCTTCAGCCACCAGCTGGCAACCAATGCCGCCGAGCAGCAGGCGATCGACAACTACGAGCTTTACCTGCGTTGCTACCGACTCGGCCTCAGCCTGGCCGATTCACCCTACGCTTTTCACACCATCGGCAGTGCGATCGCCTGTCGCAGTTCCGCCTACGTCCACTGTGGCGGCATGAACCGCCGCAAAGGTGGGGAGGATTTCTATTTTCTGCAATCGTTGGCAAAAACCTCCGGTGTCGATTATCTGTACGGAACGATCGTCCATCCGGCCGCTCGTCTCTCTTCGCGTGTGCCGTTCGGCACCGGGCCCGCTCTCGGACGGCTTATCAACAATCCCGATGAAAAAATTTTCTACCCCCTGTCAGCCTTCGATCTTCTCGGCGACTGGCTCAAACTCGTCTCGACATCTCTCGACCTGAGCGGCACGCAACTGCAAGCTGCAGCAACCGGTCTGAACCATGACCTTGGTTCGTTCCTGCACAAACAGAAGCTGACGGAAACCTGGAGCAGGCTCGCCGCCAATCACAAAAGCAGCCAGAAGCTGCATCAGGCCTTCCATACCTGGTTTGACGGCCTGAAGACCCAGCAGTTGCTGAAACATCTTTGCCAACCTGATCGCTACGGGATGGCAGCGGCCCTGGAGGCAGCCCCGTCTTTTCTCGACCGGGTCGGTCTGGCAAGTACCGGAACGGTAGCCGGCGATCTTGAATTGTTGCGAAAGATGCAAAACCTGCTTTGAAGTAGCTGTTAAATAAAGAACTTTGCGATAGATATCAATTCAGGTATATTGTTATAGTTATGTTTTTTCGAGGACCGACAATGAGCAAAGACAGCGCACCGACGACCAGCGGCGTTCAGGCGAACAAACGCAAGAACCTCCGTTCGCCGATCCTGACTCTTCGGGTCAAACTCGACGATGGGCAGAAAGTCTTCTTTGGCTACGCCAAGAATATCAGTGCTACCGGCATGTTCATTGCCTCCGTGAGTCCGAAAGACCCGGGACAAGCCTACCAGGTTGAAATACCACTACCGGCACCGATCCACAAAACAGTACAATGCACCTGCCAGGTCATCTGGAAACGTCAATACGAAAAGAAGTGCCCTCACGAACCGGGCATGGGCCTTAAATTTGTCGACCTGACCGATGAAGTTTCGGCCGACATTGAAAAGTGGGTCCAGGAAACAACCGAATCCTGATCCTGTTCCGATACCTGACTCCTAAAAGCCAACCCCTTCTTTTTCAATCCACTCGATGACAGCGACTCGCCGATCGCTATCCACCCGTTCGAGGAGAAGATATTCATGCGAAAATATTAATATTTCCCTTGTTGACTATTCGAATTGAAAAAATTACGTTTAAAAAAGTAATAGTCTCTCCGATAAGAGCAACCAGGGGAAATCCCTGGGCGCAAAGCCACGGGGCCTGAAGGCCAGCCGGGCTGCCGAAGAGGGTCTGCTTCAAACTACTGATATCTCCCCTGGACCCAAAAACCCGACTTCGGCTCGAAGTTCGGGCTTTTTATTGCCATTTTCAATTTATTGATCCAGAACTGTGGGAGTTGGCCATGAGAAAATCTCTCGTATTGCTACTGGTAGCCGCCGCAATGACCCTGCCATGCGCATCCGCCGTTTTCGCCGCCGGCATGACCTCGCATGTCGTGATCGGTGAGCAGGCGCTGCTGAAAATAGGAACTCCCGGCCTGAGGCAGCTGAACAATAAAAAAGATGTGGATGGTAAAGCGATTAACCGTCAAGCTTTCCGTAGCGGTTCGCTGTTCCCCGATATG
>JBFFPW010000210.1:0-3721 GCA_041573815.1 Desulfuromonadales bacterium | reverse complement strand
TAAATGCCAAGCCACCGTGTTCCTGAAGTTTTGTTCTTCTCCTGAGCATAATCCTTCTTTTCTTTGCGTTAAGTGCTTATCTTTTACGATTTCCTTGGTGCTTTTGGTCGCAAATAGCTGTTTTCAAAACTGCCGGAACAGACCAACCAGTTTGCCAATGATTTGAATGTTGCCATCGTCCGCTTTGACGATGATCGGTTCCATATGTCGATTCTCCGGTTGCAGGCGGATATGGCCTGCTTCGCGGTAGAAGCGTTTCAGGGTCGCGTCATCATCAACCAGGGCGACGACGATTTCGCCATCGCTGGCGGTCTGCTGTGGCCGGATCTGGGCGAGGTCACCGTTGAAGATGCCGGCCTCGATCATCGAGTCTCCCTTGACCCGCAGCAGAAAGTCGTCTTTCCGGGCGTGATTGCGATCAACGGTAAAGTGGTCATCGATCTCTTCAATCGCCGGTTGCAGACTGCCGGCGGCGACCCGGCCGACAATCGGCAGGGACAAGCCGGCCTCTGGTATGCCGCTTCCCTTCTGGCCGGTCAGGCGGATGCCGCGTGAGCTGCCGACTTCCTTTTCGATGTAACCCTTTTTTTCTAAAGCCTGCAGGTGCTTGATCACGCCGAGAGTTCCGCTGACCTTGAGTTCGGCAGCAATCTCCCGCAGGGTTGGCGGGTAGCCGTTCTGTTCAATATGATTGCCAATGCAATCGAGGACCTGTTGTTGTCGTCGGGTCAGATTGTCCATATTCTCTCCGATGGTTATCATTTGGTAACCTATCATCGCAGCAGCAACGAGTCAAGGTGATAGCACAAGGCATAAGGCGGTTTTTGCCACCACCAGAAGTAGACGCCTTTAGGCGAGTCACCAAGAGCACCAAGAAGATCAAAATTTGCTTTTAACGCAGAGACGCGGAGACGCAGAGAGAAGCTAGAACTTTAAAAACAAAAATGCTTTTTTGGGTTAAATGCAAAGCCACCGTGTTCCTGATGTTTTGATCTTCTCCTGAACGTAATTCTTCTTTTCTTTGCGTTAAGTGCTTATTTTTTACGACTTTCTTGGTGGCGAACCTGTTTGGTTCTTCTTGACTCTCCATAAGCCACTGTTAACCTTTAATCAAGCATTATCTCTGTTATGAAGTTGTCATTCTTATTTGCCGCGCGCGCTGTAACAGGAGGTCCCTTATGCTGACCAAGAGCTTGACAGTTCCGGATGAATTGCCAATTTACCCGGTCAAGGAACAGGTCGTATTCCCGCACATGGTTTTTCCTCTGTTTGTTGACGCCAGGGATATGCCTCTGATCGATGAGGCGATGCATGATGATCACCTGATCGGCCTGCTGAAAACGATTGATGAAGAAAAGCCGCCGACTCCCGATAACCTGTCCCGGGTTGGAACGATCTGTCATATCAATAAGGTTTTCCGCTTCCCGGAAGGTGGCGGCAAGGTTGTTGTTGAAGGGATTCAGCGGATCCGCATCATCGATTTCGTGCAGGAAAAGCCTTACCTCAAGGCGACCATCAAGGCGGTGGAGGAGGCCCAGGGTAAAAACCTGGTTGCCGACGCTCTGGTGCAGAGCGTCAATGCCCTGCTGAAAATTGCCATGGCCTACGGCCGGCCACTGCCCGGTGATGTTATCAAGATGATTGATGAAATCGAGGAGCCGGGACGACTGGCCGATCTGGTTGCGGTCTATTTAAGTCTCGAGATGGATGAGCAACAGCATCTGCTCGAAATTCTCGATCCGCTGGAGCGGCTGAAAGAAGTCTACATGTACTTGACCGACGAAGTGCAGAAGTTGCAGGTGCAGGGTGAAATTCAGTCGGAAGTCGTCAAGCGGATGGGGAAAAGCCAGAAGGAGTATCTGCTCAAGGAACAGATGCGGGAGATTCAGGAGCAACTCGGGACTGAAGATCCGCGTCTGGTCGAGATGAACGAACTGCGCACCCGCCTGGCTGAGGCTGTGATGCCGGATGAGGTTCGGGTGGTTGCTGAAAAAGAGTTAGACCGGCTGGAAAAGATCAATCCGGCCTCGCCGGAATATACGGTTTCACGGACCTACCTCGATTACCTTTGCATGGTGCCGTGGGAAGTCGGCACCGAAGATCAGCTCGATATCGGTCATGCCCGCATGGTCCTTGAAGAAGACCACTATGATCTGAAAGAGGTCAAGGAACGGATTCTCGAATACCTGGCGGTGCGTTCCTTGAAGAATACGACCAAGGGTCCGATCCTCTGTTTCGTCGGCCCGCCCGGGGTCGGCAAAACGTCGCTTGGCAAGTCGATTGCCCGGGCGATGGAACGGAAATTCATCCGCATGTCACTCGGCGGCATGAGGGACGAAGCCGAGATCAGGGGGCATCGCCGCACCTATATCGGCGCGCTCCCCGGGCGGATTATCCGCGAGATCTGCCGGATTGAGGCGAATAACCCGGTCTTCATGCTCGACGAAGTCGACAAGATCGGCCAGGACTTCCGTGGCGATCCGGCGGCGGCGTTGCTGGAGGTTCTCGATCCGGAGCAAAACTTCAGCTTCACCGATCACTATCTCGATGTTCCTTACGATCTCTCCAAGGTCATGTTTATCACCACCGCCAACATTCTTGATCCGATCCCGCACGCTCTAAAAGACCGGATGGAGGTCATTCAGCTTTCCGGCTACAGTGATGAAGAGAAGGTCCAGATCGCTTTTAAATACCTCATCCCGAAAGAGATCGAGGAAAATGGTCTGGAGAATAACCCTCCGACCTTCGAGGAAGAGGCGGTCGTCAAAATCATCAAGGATTACACCCGTGAAGCCGGGGTCCGGAGTATCGAACGGAAGATCGCCGCGGTCTGCCGCAAGATCGCTCTGGAGATGACAGAGAAGGGTTCGTTGCGCAAAACGGTGACACCGGATGTGGTTGAAGAATTTCTCGGGCCGTGCAGTTACTTTACCGACGTTGCCAGTGAAGAAGACCGGGTCGGCGTGGTGACCGGTCTGGCCTGGACCGTGTCGGGTGGCGATATCCTGTTTGTTGAAGCGACTCAAATGGCTGGCAGCAAAGATTTGACGTTGACCGGCAGCCTCGGCGATGTCATGCAGGAGTCGGCCAGGGCAGCGCTCTCCTATGTCCGTTCGCACGCTTCCGAGTTCAACATTACGCCCGGTTTCTTTGGTTCGTTTCTTTATCGCTCAATAAAGAAATGAACCCGGCTGTCGGGCCGGAACCCGACGGTTTTTATGCAAAGGGGGCAGACCCATTGTTGAATGTGGGTCAAACCCTGTCGAAACGCATGATCCCCCCTCACCCCAACCCTCTCCCTCACCGGGGAGAGGGAGTAAATACTAATCAAAATGGATTCCCGATCAGAGCCGGGAATGACAAATTAATGCCCCGGCATAAAATTCCCCTCGCCCCCCGTGGTCTGATAAGAAACATCAGTCGTTGTATTCTTATCAATCAGAGCTATCTTGACGACCTCGGCCAGCGAATCGACGAAATGGATAGAGACATCTTCGAGGATATGTTCATCAATCTCCTGCAGGTTCTCCCGATTGCGCTCGGGAAGCAGGATGGTTTTGACGCCGGCACGACGCGCCGCCAACACCTTCGACTTGATACCACCAACCGGCAGAATCCGGCCGGAGAGCGTCAACTCACCGGTCATAGCGACATCACGGCGGGCGGCGCGCTGCGTCAGAAGTGACACCAGGGCGGTGGCAATCGTCACTCCGGCCGACGG
>JBFFPW010000209.1:0-3722 GCA_041573815.1 Desulfuromonadales bacterium | reverse complement strand
GGGGTATCGTTATGCCTTCCGTAGCGCCCTGCTGACAGTTTTCCTGCTGTCGTTGGCGGGGCTGCCGCCGACGGCCGGTTTTATTGGCAAGTTCGGTATTTTCTCAGCCGCCATCAAATCTGATCTGATCGGGTTGGCGTTAATCGGTGTTCTGGCTTCACTGGTGTCAGTCTACTATTATCTGCGGGTCACCATCATAATGTATATGGCCAATGTCGAACCAAAACATGCTCTGCACCCCGGTTGTCGGCCGGAATATGTTGTGCTTTTTATCTGCCTGATTGCCGTATTGCTGCTCGGAGTTTATCCAGGACCGTTACTCGATATTGTTGCCTCTGTGGTGGGGTAATATAGTCAGCTTGCTTGACGTATTGATAAAAACAGGGTATTCACTAAAGTATAGTATTTTGTAGATAGCATCTCCGAAAGGGCAATGCCGGTTCGCCGGTAGCGCAAAGTCACGGATTCTTGGGGGGAAGAGAAGCCGGACTGCCGAAGGGATGATCGAAGTTGTGATCAGGCGCTGCGTTCCTAGTGGGATGTGGCGTTTTTTATTTTCCTCGGGGGGGGAAGGTTGTTATGGAAATTCGGCCAAAAGCACTTCTTATTGACGACAGTGAACATGTTCTGACCTACCTGTCTGTCTGCCTTGATCGGATGAATTTTGATATTTATCCGATTCAGTTCGGTGTTAATGCCCTGAACCTGATCCAGGTTTTCAATCCGGACATCTTTTTCCTCGATGTTAATATGCCGGTGTTAGGCGGTCTTGAGGTCTTGCGCCACATTCGCGCAAATGATGAGTTTGTCGATACGCCGATCATTATGCTTTCCGAAAAAAAGGCAGATGCCAAGGAATGCCTGAGCCGTGGTGCTGACTTCTTTTTAGAAAAACCGATTCAGATTGAGCAATTGCACAAAGCGGCCTGTCTTTGCTACCAGAACCGGAAAATACCGCGGAGACACCTGCGTGCCCCCTTCAATCAATCGGTTACGGTCTATTTTGAAGATAAGTATTACAGCTGTCAGGCAATCACGCTCTCCGAAGGCGGAATTTACCTCCGTCGGGTCACGCCGCTACCGGTTGGAACACCGGTTGAAGTTGAAATGACAGATATTGGCGGCCAGACGATCCGCTTGTGCGGCGAAGTGATCTATAATAAAAGCATCAGTGGCCGGCGTTTTTCCATTCCACCGGGTATGGCGATACAGTTTGCCGGAGTCTCCTCAACAGAAGCTGATACGATCCGCAGTATTGTCACCGATCTTCTGGTTGGTGATATTTTGCAGGAGCAGGTTGAGCCGGTTCTGATGTCGCACTGATCTTTAATTTTTGTTTCGTCAATTTTTTTATTTATTGTAATATGCCATTTATTGATTGTCCGTAGGGAGGGTGTTTTGAGTGATCGACCGACAGCTGTCATTGTTGATGACAGTGAAATGTTCCTGATGTATTTTGCGGTTTTTTTGAATCGCCTCAATATCGATGTGCTTCCCGTCCGCAGTGGCGAAGAGGCCTACAACCTTTCCCGTGTCGTCAAGCCTGACCTGATTACCCTCGATCTCCATCTGCCGGAAGAAGACGGCGTCGATATCCTCAAGCAGATTCGCCAGGATCGCGATATTGCCGACACACCGGTTATTATTGTTTCCGGGAAGGCGGAGAGGTTTGAAGAATGTGAAGCGGCCGGAGCAACCGCCTGTGTCGGCAAGCCGATCAATATCAACAGCATCAACGACGCTCTGGAAAAATGTCGGCTACATTCCGGTGGTCGTCGACGCTATTTGCGCGCTCCGATCAATAAAACCATCCGTTTCTCTATCTTTGGTAAAACCGCCGAGTTTCAGGCGATCAATCTCTCCGAAGGCGGCATCTATCTGCGCACCCTCGAGCCTCTGCATCCCGGCATGTTTGTCGATGTGGAATTGCCCTGTTCAAATGGTGATATCCTGGAACTGCCGGGAGAGATTATCTACACCAAGGGGATCGATAAGGGTCGTTTCATGATTCCTCCCGGAATGGCGATCCGCTTTGATGATTATGACGATGCGGTTGCCGCCAAATTGAAACATGAAGTGACCGAAATTCTTGTCGGCGATATTGTTACCGAGCAGCAGGAAGAAGTGATCGAACCTGAATGATTTAGTCTTCTGTCCTTGGGGGGATAATGCTTAGCAAACCTACGGCCATCGTTGCCGATGATAGCCCTACCTTTTTGATGTACTTTTCAACCTTGCTGAATCGTATGGATTTCGAAGTTATGCCGGTACGCAGTGGTGAGGAAGCTTTTGACCTCGCCCGGATCGTCACACCGCAACTTGTTGCGCTCGACGTTATGATGCCGGATCAGTCCGGGCTACAGACGCTGCAGAAAATCCGTGAGGATAACCTGCTGGCCAAGACGCCTGTTGTTATGGTTTCGGGGAGTGACAAATACGCTAATGAGTGTTTTTCGGCTGGCTGTTGTGGTTACCTGACCAAGCCGATCGATTTGAATAAATTGAACGAAGCTCTTCAGGTTTGCCAACCGAACCAGGAGAAAAAGCGGAAGCATTTACGGGCCTCTTTTAATAAGATGGTCTCGTTTTGTGCGGATGGAAAATATCAGAAAAGCTGTGCTGTGACACTCTCCGAAGGAGGTGTTTATCTTCGGATGAACAATCCATTGCCGGTCGGCTCAAGGGTTGAAGTTGATATCCCCCTTGGGAAAAAAGAGTCGATGATGGTTCCCGGCCAGGTTATTTACACCAAGGAACTTCTTAAGGGACGTTTTACCATCCCTCCCGGCATGGCAATTTGTTTCGATGATTGCCAGCAGGATATGAAGATGCGCCTGCGTGATGAAGTTGTACATCTGCTGGCTGGGGATATTATGAGTGAGCAAGAGGAGACGGAAGTCGTCCTGCAGAAGTGAGAACCTTTTATTGAGTCTGATACAAGCCCCTTTCTGCACAGGCAGGAAGGGGCTTCTTTTAGTCAAGCCATTGACAAATCTTGTCAATTCCCTCTAATTGTTTGCTGCAATATGTTTCCAGGAAATTGCCCGTTAAGGGTTGGTCGGCCGGTTGTTGCTCCGCGGCTGCGAGCGCCCGTGCGCCGTCAAAATCAACAAAAGCGATGCGTGCAGTTAGTTCAGATTCCGGACGGCCAAAAGAACTGCCTGGTAAAATAGCGACCCCGGTATCGTCGAGCAGCTGATTGCAGAGCTCAGCGCTGGTCGTAATCCCTTTTTTTTCGAGTTTCGCCCTCAGCGGTGAGAAATCAGGGAGCATATAGAAGGCGCCATCCGGCATTGAGACGTTCACACCGACTGCGCTGATCTTCTCGATAATCTTGTTACATAAGGCATTAAGGATCCTGCGTGAGCGCCACAGGTAGTCTTCGATTCGGGTTCCTCCGGAAAAGGCTCTGACCGCCGCATACTGAATCGGTGCGCTGGTTGCGGTAAAGGTTTCGCTGGCTACGGCAGCCATGCTGTCCAGCAGCCAGCCTAACCCTTTTGGGAAAGCAAAAGTTCCGAGCCGCCAGCCTCCGGCGCCACACCACTTGCTCAAGCCACTGCTGATAATTGTTCCTTCCGGGTAATAGCGGGCGATGGATATATGCTGGCCAGTGAAGTTCAACTCGCCGTAAATTTCGTCGGAAAGGAGAATCAGCTTGTATTTACGGGCAACCTCAGACAGTTGCTCAAGCTGTTTCTCATTGTAGGAAAGTCCGGTCG
>JBFFPW010000208.1:0-3723 GCA_041573815.1 Desulfuromonadales bacterium | reverse complement strand
GGCCTATTTAAAAGAAAGGCATCAGATCAAGGGATGTGCTCAGGTTCTGGAGAAGATCAGCAAGGCTCTGGCCAGTTTTGCTCAAGGCGCCACGAACCCTTAACGGGTTGTTCCGTCTTCCTCGATATTATTCCCGCTTGGTGTCGATGCGCGTCGCGTAGAGAAGAAGTTTTTTGTCGGTATAGGTTTCCACATCGCCGGCAAAGGTCTCAATCTGGAAATAATCGTGAATTTTGTCCGGTGCATCGATGAAATACTGATTCAACTCGGAAAACTTCTCTTTCGACAGGCCGGCCCTGTTGGCCCAGGTTCGGAATTCATGGGTTTTTTCGAATACGGCCGTCGCCTTTATCTCAAACCCGGCTGCTTCAATCATTTGCCGCCACTGTTCTTCAGTGAAAGCCTGAATATGGGTCGGGTCGCGCATCTGTTCCATGGTCTGGTAAAATTCGGCAATTTCCGGATCGTCCGGAAGCAAAGTGTCGATAATGACCATTCGGCCGACCCGGCGACGCAGAACCCTGTGAAACTCCTGCAGGGAGCGGGGGACGTCGGGAAAGTGATGCGGTGCAATCCGGCATGTGAGAATGGTGAATGAGCCGGAAGGGAATGGCAGATCCTCGGCGTCAGCTTCGCGAAAGGTGACATTCTCAACGCCGCCTTCTTCACTGATATGTTCCTGGGCTTTTTTGAGCATCTGCATGGTCAGGTCGGAAGCGACGACATTGCGGACCAGAGGAGAAAAGAAGAGGGCGGTGTGACCGCCGCCGGTGGCGACATCGAGAACGACATCCTCCTGGGTCGGCTTGAGCAGGCGGACCGCTTCTTCAAGGTCCGGGCCGCTGGCAAAGCCGCTGTCATGGATGTAGCCATCAGCCGCTTTACCGAAGTGTTCGATGACGCGATCTTTAATATTCTTCGGCATGTGAAATCTCCAGTACATCGAATTATACCACCCAAAGTGAAAAATGCTTGCACTGAAAATCTCACTGCGGTAAGACTGCTCTTCGCAAAATTGGAACGTCTTTTGCTCTTGTTGAGTAAGAATTGTTGCGAATCGATTGAATTGGTCAATATCGGTCGGGAAACCGTCTGGCAGAATTGAGCCGAGACGGAAAGTTACCTGAGAGAAGGGGTTACGTCAGACATGGAAGGTTTCGGGGCAACACTGCTTGAGCTGTTACACGAGATGTGGGTAGAGCTGCTTTATATTCTCCCCTACCTGGCATTCGGTGTTCTGCTCGAAGCAATTATTCGGACATTCAAGTGGCACGTTAAGATTCGTCACGCCCTGACCCGGTTTGGTCATTTCTCCATCGTCATGGCGACGATTCTCGGTATTGCCAGCCCCTTGTGTGCTTGCGCAACCCTGCCCCTCGTTATATCTCTGCTGTTGGCTGGCCTGCCGTTGGCCCCGGCGATGGCATTGCTGATCACCTCACCGCTGATGAGCCCGGCATCCTACACGATGCTCTCCGGAATGCTCGGTGTTCACTGGGCAACACTGATAGCCGCATGTGCCATCTCCCTCGGACTTTTTGGCGGATTGATCACGCAATTGCTGCATCGCTACGGTTTTGATGCCGAGAGTATCTTCCGTAAAGAATTGCCAAAAGGTGATTTTCACGATCCCGATTATCCGGTAGAGGAGTTGCGCTGTGAATGTGGTAAACAGTTATCGCATCGGGTGAACCGCTGTACCCATAATAAATTTTTGGTGTTCCTGGCGAGATTCTGGGAAGGATCCATCAAGATCGGCAAATTTGCCATGCTCGGTCTGGTCATCGAGGTTGTTGCTTCGTCTTTTGTCCCGACGGCCTGGTTGACCAACCTGCTGACTGATGGCGGCATGCTCGATGCGGTGATGTTGATGTTTGCGACGATCCCCCTGCACCTGCCACAGGTCACAGCTGCTTCAATGTTGTTCGGTTTTTACCTGCCGGAACCAGGTCAGTTGATTCCCCTGGCCATGGGGCCCGGCATTGCCATGTTGGTCGGTGGGCCGGTGACGGCGCTGCCGGTTATGGCGATTTTTATTTCGATGTTCAAAAAGAGAGTGCTTTTTCTTTACCTGGCCTTGTGTATTGTCGGAACTCTGACATTGGCACTTGTTTTTACCCTGTTCCCACCGTTTTAGTAAACTTCGGGGTCAGCCCTGAAAGTCACAAAAATTTCGCAAAAAGAGGGACACTTCCTGAATTACAAGGAGGTGTCCCTCTTTTTACCTTAGAGCAAGGTCGTCGGGTCCCGGCCCGACAGCCGGTTTCATTTCTTTATTAAGCTATAAAGAAACGAACCAAAGAAACAGCTCTCCTGCGGAGGGCTTTTCTTTTGCGGTTTTGGTTGTTTTTGTTGATCTGTAGTTGTTGGGAGATCGACTTCAGTCGATCGCGGTATGTCTTCGTGGCGGTTGCGGTTAGATTACGCTCGAGGAGGCGTGGTGGCATGACCCCACTTAAGAGCAACGGGGTAAAGCAAAGACTAAAGGCAATATTTCCGATTAGGTTGGGGTATTCTTTACCCTGTCTATCCCTGTTAATATTTTGACTTTAGATCATGATTTTTCAGCGTTAATCAGCGTCCAAACAAGCCTTTTGTCTTTAATCTTATCCGCCCTTATCAGATTTGATCCGTGGCGAATAAAATTCTTGATTCTATCTTGTCGTTTTTAAATTACTCTTCGCTACTATCCTTACTCATCTCAATCGCCGTCCCCAGCTCCCGGATCAAGTCGGCCAGCAAAGGTCTGATCTCCTGCCCCGTATCCGGTAGCGCCGCCAGGATTGACTCGAGGCGTTTGGCTGAACTCAATGCCGCTTTTGCCGCCTGAAACTCACTCTCTTTTAAGCTCAGTCGTGATTGTACTGAATCCCGGAACTTTTTCTGGATCGTCGGTAGACTTCGATTCTCCTCGAGTACGGCCTGGCGCAGGTCGCTGAATTCTTTATCGCTGAACTGTTCTTCCTCTTCGGCCCGGCGCAACAGATCAACCGAACGATAGTCGGGGGCCGGGCGGGTCTCTTTCTGTTCGAGCAGAGTTGGTGCTTTTTGTTGCAGGTAGCCGAAAGCGAGCGTCAGTTTTTGTGCCGTCTGTTTGCGGATACGTATTTCTCGACTGCAATATTCTTCGAAGGTGCTGTAACCCCACTCGCTGAACAGGTTGCCACGGTTCACCGTGACCAGTTGTTCACCGAGATCAACCCACGAGGCCTTGAATTGTCTCGCCGAGTTAAGGACCCGGTAGCGGTTCGAACCGGGATCGAGGTTTTGCATTAATTGCTCAATATGTTCTTCGCCTTTGGTCAGCTTTGATTCTTCCATTATGTTCTCCGTTCGTAGTTAGCGGAGCATAGCATAAACCTCTAAGGCTGAAAATTAAAGACCTGATGCCATGAAGAAGCCAAGACACGAAGATGAAATGTTGATAAATCATGAGCGACATAAAAACTTGAGGTTTTGATGTTTTAGTTTTAACCTTGATTTTCTTTGTGTCTTAGTGCCTTTGTGGCGGATTGAAAGGTTTTATGTCTGATCAAAAATTTATCGTTGGTCCAGAAACCGTCCGGATGTTGGAACTCGGCCACCCTTGGGTGCTCGCTGATCGTTATACGAAAAAGTGGCCGCAAGGGAAGGCGGGTGACCTCGTTCATCTCTGTTCGGAAAAGGGCAAGTTTTTGGCGACCGCTTTGCTGGCGCCAACTGAAAAAGTTGTTGCCCGGGTTC
>JBFFPW010000207.1:0-3739 GCA_041573815.1 Desulfuromonadales bacterium | reverse complement strand
CCTCCATATCTGCTTCCGGGCCGGGTGTTATGCCGAGAAAATCACCAAACTCTGAAAGCGGAAATCCTTCCGGATCACTCTCCTTATTCATCCGCAGAGTCGGGAAAAACACCGAATCCGATTGTTGCAGAACCTCGTTCAGCCAGGCGTCGCTATCGGGACGATAAAGATCAGGCTCGGCCAGCATCAGGTCAAAAACCACGGCGTCCGGCTGCAGGGGGAAAAGCGCTTCGAGAAATTCAGCATAGATCGACCGGGGCCATGGCCAGTTGCCGACTTCGGGGGCCAGGCTGGTAATACTCGCCTCGTCAATATCGACGATGACAATATCGGGATCCGGGCTGTCATGTAGCGCCGACTGACGGACAAAAGTGTCGAGCAGACGATTTTCCAGGGAGGTAAAACTTTGCAGAACAAACAGTTCAAGTAAGCCGATCAACAGGCAGACAAGAACAATCAGGCAAAGAGAGAAGGAAACGCGATTTCGCAAGTGAGAAGTCTCCGGCCAGGATCAACTGTATCCGGGCAGATTTGCAGGGACAACGTCATCAATCTGTTGCGGCAGCAGATAATTATTGGCGTAATCAAGATAAAGCTTGTGATTGACAAACAAGCGGAACAGGTCAGGGTCAAGATGACCCTCCTGGCTCATACGACCGACAATGGTCAAAGCTTTCGACAGCGGCACCGGGGTGCGATAGGGGCGGTCAGAGGCCGTCAACGCTTCAAAAATGTCGGCCAGAGCCAGCATTCGGGCCTGTAATGACAAATCTTCGGCCGACAAGCCCTTCGGGTAGCCTTTCCCATCAAGTCGCTCGTGATGGGCCCCAGCAATAGCCGGAACATTCTTCAAATGATCAGGAAACGGTAACGATTCAAGCATATTGATCGTCGAAACAATATGGTTCTGGATCGTATTCCTCTCTTCATTGGTCAAGGTTCCCTTGTTGATACAAAGATTTTTGACCTCATCCTCGGTCAGGAGAGTCTTGACTTCGCCATTCGGGCCACGGACCGGCAGTTGCGCCAGCGACTTGATCCGCTCGGCCTCTTCGGCCGGCAAAAACTCGCCGCCGGAGTTAACACGATGGAGAAACGATCGAACCTCGCGGACCGCTTCCAGGTCAATACCGACATCCGGCTGCCGATCACTTGCACCGGCATTCAGTTCGATCACTTGCTCCAGCAGATCCAGTCGCGCATCGACCAGATGAATGCGATCAAAAATCGTCTCCAGCTTGGTCCGCTTGTCGACGACATACTCCGGTGTGGTGATTTTACCGCAGTCATGCAGCCAGGCCGCCATCTCCAGCTCATGCAGGTCTTCAGCCGACAACGAAACCGCAGCGAAAGCACCATTATTTTCGGCATTGACGGCGTGGGCCAGCAACATGGTCAACTCCGGAACCCGCTTGCAGTGTCCGCCGGTATAGGGAGATTTCTCATCAATCGCCGTCGCCACCAGTTTCACCAGGGATTGCAGCAGATTTTCGAGACCATCGATAAGATTCTTGCGGGTCAGCGCGACCGCCGCCTGTGAGGCGAGTGACAACACCAACCGCTCATCTTCCTTATTGAACGGGATCACGGCACCTGTATCGATCTCAATGGCGTTGATCAACTGCAGTACGCCGATCAGTTTGTCCTCATGATCCCGCATCGGCACACTCAAAAACGATTTGGACCGAAAACCCGATCTTTCATCAAATTTGCGCGTTCCGGAAAAATCATAATCCTTATTGGCGTAAGCATCTTCAATGTTGATGCTACGATTCTCCAACGCGGCACAGGTGACAACATTCTTTTTATTTGCCTCACCCTGCGCATCATAGAGTGGCACCGGCGACAGGGTGACCGGATTGCCGCTCTTGCCGCCCATGGCAATGTTGAGAGAATCGGCGAGAACGATTTCAAAATGCAGGCAACCATCCTCTTTCAGCAGGTAGAGCGTGCCGGCGTCAGCACCGGCGATCTCCTTGGCCCCCATCAGAATGGTCTCAAGGAGCTGCTCATGGTCTTTTTCGACTGACAAATCGATACCGATCGCTGTCAACCGTTCGATTTTCTCGAGCAAGTCAGGTTTATGCATCGTCATTCCCCGCACCGACATCCAAAACATCCTGGAGCCGTTCAATCAAGCGCTCTACGTTGGCCACCACCTGATCGATCCCTTCACGGTCAATATGGTGCCAGTGCATACCGGCAACCACCGTCACGGTACAGCCAAGATCCTTGCAGAGTTTCAACGCTGCCGCCCGGGCCAGGTCATCTTCCCGATGACCGGAGAGACAGATAATATCAGCTGCGGCCGTTATTTTATCGGGATCAGCAGGATCAGGACGGCTATGAGCAACAGCAACGGCACCGATATGCGGCCGATCACCACCGGTACAGGTGACCAACAAATCCCGGCCGAGGAACACCGCATCGACCTCAACATAAAAACCACCTTCACTGGAAGAAAGCTGATAACTCACACCAAACCCCAATTTGTGTATCTTCGTAAAATAAATGAATTTTGCAGGTCGGTCAATCAAGCATCCGCATCATTCATCCGGAGAGGCTGTCACTGTCAGATAATCCGATACAAACCGTCCCTTCTGCAGGGTCAACATCCAGCAATCAGTACAAAAATATGAAATTTGCCTCCAGCTTTCACTGCAATCGGCAAAAAAACAGGTATTATCTTATCACGTGCAATGAACAACTCAGCTGCCTATGGCGGAAAGGACGGTGGAGATATGAGTACGGTCAATCTGTTTGCCCATGGACTGCTCAAGGGACTTGCCCCGGACGAACTGGAGGCATTTGTACATCGCTGTCATCAAAAGACTTATGCAGGTGGCACCAACCTGTTCATGGAGAACAGTGAAGCGACGACGCTCTATATGATTATTGAAGGTGGCATCGATCTTATTTTCGAGATGCCGAAACGGGAAAACGCCGATACCACCATCGCCTCACTCAAACCTGGTGATGCCGTCGGCTGGTCGGCAATCGTACCGCCACACACCTACCGACTCTCCGGCTATACTCGTGGCGAGACCACCCTGCTACAGATCGACCGCGACACCCTGCAGGAGCTGTTCGAAACAAACTATCATCTCGCCTACATCTTCATGCGCAACATTGCTGAGTTGACAGGCGAACGGGTCAATCATGTTCAGGACAAACTGGCCAAGGTTCTGGCTGACGAAGCAGTAACCGCCTGGTAAGGATTCAGCAAACGCACTCTGGAGGTTCCATGTCATATTCCGCAGAGACTGAATGTAAAGACCCGTCAGGACACTGGAAGCACTTATGTGAATTGAGAAAACAGGGGAAAGAGGATGAGTTTAAAGAGCTCATGCAAGATCCCGGGCATCGCTGCCTGAACTGCAATGCGGTCGCCAAACATGCCGAGAACCTCTGCAATCCAAGTACGATCATCAAGGTTTAAACCAATAAAAGCCCCGGCGAGAACCGGGGCTTTTTCTATGTCCTACAATTACAAAGACCTTGTCGTTGACTCTACTCTTCTGATCGGCTTTTCTCGTTCAAAATAGTAGATAACTCACAAGGCCTTCTTGTCTTTATGTTACCTCTACTTCAGGTGAAGTCAAGCGACCCAAGTGATTATTTTTGCGTATTATTTCGATTTTTACACCATGTTAAACCATCCGTTTTGCAAGCAGTTGGAATCACAACTATTTTATCGTTATCGGGGACAGATACGTATTCAATAAAAATGTCTAAACCT
>JBFFPW010000206.1:0-3749 GCA_041573815.1 Desulfuromonadales bacterium | reverse complement strand
TTATTGGTTTAAAACATTGACGCAAAAAGGCGTTCAAATGTTATGAAGATGCAAGGCGGCACGCCGAATTTATCCGCAGTCGTAGCCACTGGCTACGTCGAGGAATGAATTCAAGTGTCAACGCCGCAGATTCATGACAGGTGCTCGCCGCCACAAGAGGATATTATGCAAGGATTTATTGATACACATAGATTAGACCCCGATAAAGAAGATGTGAGCAAACGGCTCCATCACTTCGAGGAAATCTACCAGTTCTATACCAATCGCGTCGTTGCCCGGCAATCGGAGCGCTGCGTGCAGTGCGGTGACCCGTTCTGCACCTCCATCGGCTGTCCACTCGGCAACGCGATTCCGCAATGGCTCGAAGCGATTGCCGAACGTGATCTCGAAAAAGCCTTTCTGCTCTCCAATGAGACTTCGCCTTTCCCGGAGATTCTCGGCCGGGTCTGTCCGCACAACCGGCTCTGTGAAGGGGCCTGCACCCTCGATGATGGCTACGGAGCCATCACCATCGGTCCGATTGAAGCATCGATCACCGATCTCGCTTTCAAAGCCGGACTGCGTCTGCCCTTCCCCGGCATCACCTGTGACAAGAAAGTTGCCATCGTCGGCTCTGGTCCGGCCGGCATGAGCTGCGCCCATTTTCTGCTGCGGGCCGGCATCAAGGTCGACATGTTTGAGCGCGCCGAGCTTCCCGGAGGACTTCTGACCTACGGAATTCCCGGCTTCAAACTGGAAAAAGAGACCATCAAACGCCGCTTCGCCATCCTGAAAGACGCCGGCATGACGCTCAAACTTGGCGTCGAAATCGGGCAAGATCTAAAAATGGACAAACTCCTCAAAAATTACGATGCGGTTTTTCTCGGCGTCGGCGCGACCAACGGCAAACAGGCCAATATTCCGGGTGAAAACCACGAACAGGTCTATCTGGCGATGGACTTTCTGACGAATGTCCAACGGCGACTGTATGGCCAATCATGGATGGAACGGTTCAGCGTTCTCGGCAAGCGGGTGGTTGTTATCGGTGGTGGCGATACCGCCATGGACTGCGTCCGGACAGCGGTGCGTGAAGGGGCCGAAAGCGTCACTTGCCTTTACCGCCGTGATGAAGCAAACATGCCCGGTAGCCGCAAGGAATACCACAACGCCGTTGAAGAAGGGGTCATCTTTCTGTTCCAGGCCGCGCCACTAAAGGTTGATGTCAACAGCAACCACGTCGTCGGAGTTGACGCCATCCGGACGGAACTGGGCGAGCCGGACGCTGACGGCCGGCGGAGAGTGATTGAAATCAGCGGCAGCGAACACTGCGTGCCGGCCGATGTCGTCATCATGGCGCTCGGCTTCGACATGGAAGGTCTGCCGTTCGCCACCGATGCCGGGGTCGATCTCGGTAAATGGGGCGAGGTGGTTGTCGATGCGGCAACGTGTCGCACATCACACCCGAAAATTTTTGCCGGTGGTGATTGCCAGCGGGGAGCTGACCTTGTGGTGACAGCTGCAGCCGATGGTCGCGCGGCGGCACTGGAGATCATGCAGGAACTGCTCAGCTGATCACGGCAAAAAAATTCACAACAGGCCCGTTTTCCTGTATGATGTTATCCGCTTTCAAGAGATGACAACCCCTGTCAAAAAGACACGTAAACTATGGAAATCACTTTTATCGTCACCCTTATAGCCAGCTACCTGATTGGCGCCATTCCATGCGGCGTGGTATTGACCAAACTGACTGGCGCCGGCGATGTCCGCAACTCGGGCAGCGGCAATATTGGTGCGACCAATGTCTACCGGACCGCGGGGCGGAAACTCGGGGTTCTCACCCTGGTCGGGGATATCATTAAGGGGGTCATTCCGGTCATCTATGCTGTAGCTTTTGCCAACTTCAGCATCGAGCAGACAGCCATGATCGCCTGTGCCACTTTCCTCGGCCATCTTTACCCGGTCTACCTCGGTTTCAAAGGCGGCAAGGGCGTAGCGACAGCCCTCGGCATCTACCTGGTTCTCTCGCCCCTGTCAGTCCTGTTTGCCGCGGTCCTTTTCATCGGCCTGGTCTGGATCTGGCGCTATGTATCCCTCGGTTCAATCATCGGCGCAGCGGCAATACCACCGCTTGTCTACTTTCTCGAAGGTTCACTCCCCCTGCTGTTCGCCTCGCTCTTCATCAGTATCATGGTCGTCTGGAGGCACCGCGAAAATATCGGTCGGCTTCTGAGTGGCACCGAAAACAAATTCAAGGTCTGAGAACATGTTGAATCAGCGCAAAATCATCCTCGCCTGCCTGCTTGTGGTGTTTGCTTTGCTCGCCTCTTACGGGGGGGTGTTTCTAGCCTTTGCCAATCGGCCGCAGGCACCAGCCAAACCGGTCGTCATTCTCGTCAAGCCAGGCATGGCTTTTTCGACGGTCGCCAACAAATTGCATCAGGAAAAAGTTATCGCCGACCTTTTTCTTTTCCGCGTACTCGCCAAGTTGACCGGCGCCGAAGATGACATCAAAGCCGGGGAATACGCTTTCAACTTACCGGCAACGCCCGGAGTTATTCTCGACCGTCTGGTCGCTGGCGATGTCCGACGCTACAAGCTGACGATTCCCGAGGGTTTCAACCTCAAAGAGATCGCCGCCCGAATCGATGCCGCCGGTATCGCTTCATCAGAAAAGTTTTTGGAACTGGCAACCAATCCTGACTTTCTGGCCGCACAAAAGATTGAAGCGCGGAGTCTTGAGGGTTATCTTTTCCCCGAGACCTACACCTATGTCTCCGGAACACCGCTTAAATCGCTACTCACATCAATGGTTGAGCAGTTCCGGCAAAGACTCTCACCGGAGGTTGTCGCCGGCGCTGCAGCGCATGGGCTGGATGAACATCAATTGGTAACTCTCGCCTCCATTGTTCAGAAAGAAGCTGGCAACAATGACGAAATGCCGCTGATTGCGGCCGTCTTTCTCAATCGTCTGCAACGCCGCATCCCACTCCAGGCCGATCCAACTGTTATCTACGGTCTCGGTAATGACTTTGACGGCAACATCACCAGGGCGCACTTGCGAATGCCGACACCCTACAACACTTACACCATGCTCGGTTTACCGGCCGGCCCGATCACCAGTCCAGGTGAACTTGCCCTGCAGGCGGTGGCATTTCCGGCTGATGTCAAGTATCTCTATTTTGTTGCCAAGGGTGATGGCACCCATGTTTTTTCTTACAACCTGAAAGATCATAATAAAGCGGTCAGAAAGTACCAGTTGAAACAATAATATTCAGCCAACCATCCTCATAGCCGAAGATAATGACAGCGTAGCCGCGCCGCTTGAGCAGTTATTGCAGAAAAACGGCTATACGATCGTTCGGGCCAGAGATGGTGCCGAGGCTCTCAGCATTATCGTCTCGCAACCGCCCGACCTGTTGTTGCTCGATTTAAAAATGCCGCGCCTGCATGGCGTCGAACTGCTTAAAAAAATTCGTCTCAGCGATAAAACAAAGGATCTGCCGGTTGTCGTCATGACCGGCATCTACCGGGGTGACAAAAACGCCGCCGCCGCAAGGCAACTCGGGGTCAAAACTTACCTTGAAAAACCGTTTCGCGCCTCCGACCTGCTTGATGCCATCACCACCAACCTCTCGGCCGCACCATCGCAAACACCAGAAGGCACCACCTTCGACAAACATCTGCAGTATGCCTTTCTGAATCATTTTTCCGGCACCATGAATTTTGCCGTCAACAACCGACAGCAGGTCCTCAGCTTCGTCAACGGCACA
>JBFFPW010000205.1:0-3750 GCA_041573815.1 Desulfuromonadales bacterium | reverse complement strand
TGCCATGCACTCCCCGGCCGGGGGTGTCGAGAGTGTTGAAATGAATGGTGACTCCGGAATATTGGCCGGAGTTTTCAACAAACATCAGGATCTGCTGCCGGATTTCTTCCTTGCGGGAAAAATAGCTCTGCTCGTTATCGATAAATTGCGCCAGCAGCGGCATGGCAACGGTCAGATCAAGTGACTGGCCGGTTCGTACGCCCATAATCTTGACATCTTGCCCACTCTCCGGGAAGCATTTTTTGAAAGCGGCACTGTTCAGATATGTTTCCAGTTCCAGAACCAATGATTCGGTCGGGCTGAGCGGCCAGTAACCGACCACCGCCGAGGTGTCGTTGGCGGCCAGGACTGCTCCGCCGCGCGCAAAGATATCGGTCAAGGCGGCGGATCCGGGAGCGAGAGCCGACCGGCAGTGCAGATGCCGCTGGGGGTCAACATGTGGCAGGTTGGCCTTGAACCAGTTGACGGCTGCTTCCTCGGCGATGTCGGCAACCGGTATGGTTGTTGGACCGAGCCGGTCGGTGGCCCGGTCGCCGATGATCAGTTCCATCGGCTGCAGCATCCGGCCGCCACCGAAATCGATCTCGGCCTGGCCGGCGACCAGCAGGCTTTTGTCAATATTATGGTGCAGGATTGAACCGAATCGCTCGAGATAAACGGCCGCCAGGGCGATTGAGACCGCTTCTGCAACGCTATCGCAGATTGTATCGGGATGGCCGATCCCCTTGCGCTCGACGATTTCTATATATTGCTCGGTCATTGCCGGCCCCGGAAATTTTTCAGTCACAATCAATGGCGTTCTCCCTGTAGCTTTTTTCGGGTGTGCTGTCGGTCTGGCAATGGACTCTTTGCAGCCATGTTTTACGTAATAAATCGGCGCCGAAAATCAGCGGGATGCCGATCCAGGCAAAAATGTAGATCTGCCAATCAACCGGACCGGTTCCGAGAATCCTGCTGACCTGAGGTACATATAGCAGGGCCCAGGAAAAAATAATCTGAATCAAGATGCCGGCGAGCATTAATCGGTTCTTGAACAGTCCTTTATCCAATCCGGAGTGGAATCTGTAGCGCCGGCCGATCAAATTGCCGATCTGCATCAGGAGAATCGTGGCCAGGGCAATACCGGTTGCTGAACGATAGAGCGGGTCGTTGGCTGACAGGTTTGCTCCATAATGCCATCCACCTTGAATCAGCACGTAAAAAAACAGGCTGAGCGACCAAATGGCTTCAAGCAGACCGAGAAACAGATAACTGTGAATCACCAGGCCGGAGCTGAGCAGCCTGAACTCATGTCCCCTGGGAGGTTGTTTCATGATCTCCGGCTCCGGCGGTTCCTGGCCGAGGGCCATAGATGGGATGATGTCGGTACCGAGGTCGATAGAAAGAATTTGAATAACGGTCAAGGCCAGGGGGACAGGGAACAGGATGTAAATCAGGTACGGCAAAATCTCGGGGCCGTTACTGACCAGAACATAATTTGTGAACTTGCGGATATTGAGAAAAACAGTTCGGCCTTCCTCTATACCGGCAACGATTGATGCGAAATTGTCATCGAGCAGAATGATCTGGGCCGCCGCGCGCGCGACGTCGGTACCGCTTCTTCCCATAGCAATTCCGATGTCTGCAGCTTTCAGGGCGGGCGCATCGTTGACCCCGTCACCGGTCATGGCAACGACTCGACCCATAGACTTGAGTGCCATGACAATTTTCATTTTCTGTGCGGGGCTGGTGCGGGCAAAGATTTGCACCCCTTTGGCGATGAATGCCTCAAGTTGCTTATCGGCCAATGTTTTCAGGACATCTCCGGTCATTACGGCTTCCATCGTTGTCTGTCCGGTAACGATGCCACAGCGCCGTGCGACGGCAAGCGCCGTATTCGGATGATCGCCGGTGATTAAAATAACGTTGATGCCAGCTTCATGGCATTGCCCGAGAGCAGCCGGGACTTCCTCCCTGATCGGATCCTCGATACCGATAAATCCAGCCAGCACAAGGTTCTGTTCGAGTTCTTCCTGTGGTACATCTTTTTCTGGAGTCTGGTCGAGGGTGCGATAGGCGACGGCAATGACCCGGTACCCTGAAGCTGCCATCTCGTTCATCGTCTGCTCTGCCGTATTGAGCGTGGAGGCATCGGCCGGTATCTCACGGCCGGCACCATCGCTCTGGCGGGCCAGCATTGGTCGTATGACTTCCCAGGCCCCTTTGACCGCAAAGGTTGTGGCGTGATCGATTTGACCGACTCCGGCCGATCTTTTCTGCTCGACATTGAAGGGGAAGTGAGTGAATGCCATATTGACAATGTCTTTCGATGAAAAGCCGACCTCAGTCATCGCTTCGGCAACCGCGACATCAAGCGGGTCACCGTGCCAACTCTCCTCGACCCGGTAAACTTCGGAAGCACAACAGGCGAGAGAAAGAAGCCTCTGCCCCGCTTCCGTTTCGCCAAGATCGTCGGTTGAATGTGATGCGCACTTCCGGGTGACCATAAGCTGGTTTCGTGTCAGAGTTCCGGTTTTGTCGGTGCAAATAACCTGTGTTGAGCCGAGCGCTTCGACCGCATTGAGACTGGTGACCAGAACATTCTTGCGGGCCATGCGCAGGCTACCCATAGCCAGGGCCAGGGTAAAGGTCGGCAGCAGACCTTCCGGAACGTTAGCGACGATAATTCCCATCATAAAGACAAGGTTGATCCAGAGTGATCGTCCGCTGAGAACTCCGTAAAGGAAGAATGAAAAGCCGAGGGTGACGGCAATTATGGTTAAAATTCGTACCATGTGTGCCGTTTGCCTCTCCATCGGTGATGGTGCGCGACGGATGGCCTGGGAGAGGTGGGCCAGTTTGCCGAATTCGGTGCGTAAACCGGTACTGAAGACCACTGCCTGCCCCGTGCCCCGCATCACCAGGCACCCGGCGAAAGCTATGTTGGCACTCTCCAGCAATGAGCCTGTCTCCACTGCGGCCGTGAGAGGGACCGGTTCTGCTTCCCCGGTCAGTGGCGCGTTGTTGACCACGAGATCTTCCACTTCGATCAATCGCGCATCGGCCGAAACCCTATCCCCTTCTTTTAATAACAGGATATCTCCCGGCACCAGCTGCTCCGCAAGTATCGTTAATGTGCTGGCGGAACGGATGACATCAACCGTTTGTGGCAAAAACTGGCGTAAGGCCGCCATGGCCTTCTCTGCTCGGTATTCCTGAATAAAGCTGAACAGGGCATTGAGCAGTGCGACCCCCCCCAGCGCCCAGCCGAGAATATGCATGTTCTCTCCTGGCTGCAGCCATTCGGCAACAAAACAGATGCATGATGAAACAAAGAGCAGAGTGGTGAAAAAATTCAGGAATTGTTTGAGCAGGCTGCGGCCGAGCCGCCAGGGGTCCTTGACCTCGACACTGTTGCTGCCAATTTCCCGCAGCCGGTCGGCAGCTTCAGCGGCGTCGAGGCCGGCAGGTGTGCTGCCGAGGGCCTGGAAGACTTCCTGAACCGGAAGATTATGTATTTGCCGGGGATCGCTCATGGCTTATGAAAAATTCCGACATCGCATGATGTCTCAAGCAAAACTTTTTCCAGTTGGGCGCCCTGAAAAATTCTTTGTGCCAGGTTGGCATGCCCGACCCCGAGCAGAATCATCTGGGATTTCAGTCGACTCGCCTGAACCAGAACTTCATTCGGCCAGTTGTTGGCGATCATGATGCGCTGATCAGTGTTTAATGAATATCTCTCGACTAATTCAGACAATGTGTCTTCGACGG
>JBFFPW010000204.1:0-3757 GCA_041573815.1 Desulfuromonadales bacterium | reverse complement strand
CGTGCCTGCCTGGCAATTTTTTCACTCTCTACCGCCAGTTGCAGTTCCCGGTTTTTTGCTTCAAGCTGGTCGATTTTCTGCCGCATTTCCGCCATGGCCGCTCCGGCCTCGATGCTTCTTTCAGAGAGAACCTGTTCCAGGCGTTCAATGTCATTCTGCCCGCGATTCAGGTCTTCGTTGAGGGCTTCGTTGCTGATTTTGAGGTTGTTGAGTTCACTCTGTAGCGCTGTGTGGTTCTGCTCCAGTTGTTGCAAGGCTGCCGCAAGCTGCTCGGCCTCGGAAACTTTTTTTTCGTAGGTCGATTTGCCGACACAGCCGCTAACGGCCAGAGACATAATCAGAATCAGTAATAACAAGCGGTTCACGATTTACCTCCTGATGATATAAATGGAGAAGCAAGTGCTGACTGTTGCATTTGACTTATGCGCTTAATGTATAGTTGTAATCGTTTTTGTCAAGGGGTTTCAGGTTGCTGAGTTGCCTGGAATCATGGTATAAAATGCCACTTGAACCAAGTAAAAATGACCCAGGGGAGTAATGATGGATTTTGAGTTGCAACGGATAATTCAGGCGGCATTACAAGAGGATATCGGTACTGGCGATGTGACGACATTGTCGACGGTTGACCCGGCAACAATCAGTCGGGCCGAACTGGTCGCCAAGGAGGATTTTATTCTTGCCGGTATCGCAGTGGCCGAAAAAGTCTTCAAAACTCTTGACCCTGATGTTTCATTCGAGGCGCTGGTTGCCGATGGTCAGTCGGTTAAACGTGGTGATGTTCTGGCCTGGATCAAAGGGACAGCCGCCACACTGCTGCAGGGAGAGAGAGTTGCTCTGAACCTGCTGCAGCGGATGTGTGGTATTGCGACATTGACTGCTGATTTTGTTCGCGAAGTCGAAGGGACAAAGGCGAAGATTGTCGATACCCGCAAAACCATGCCCGGATTGCGGGTTCTGGATAAATATTCGGTACGGGCCGGCGGAGGGACCAACCATCGAACTTCGCTTTATGATGGTGTTCTGATCAAAGAAAATCATATCCGTGCGGCCGGTGGCATAACGACGGCTGTCGAGCGAGCGCGCAAACGGATTCCGCATACCCTCAAAATAGAGGTCGAGACATCGACCCTGGAAGAGGTTGCCGAGGCTCTTGAGGCTGGTGCTGACATTATTCTTCTCGACAATATGAAACTCAAACAACTCGAAGATGCTGTCGCGATGATTGCTGGCAAGGCCAAGGCGGAAGCGTCGGGTGGTGTCAATATTGAAACCGTCCGGGTCATCGCTGAAACCGGGGTGGATCTGATCTCGGTCGGTGCGCTGACTCATTCAAGTCGGTCCGTAGATATTTCCATGTTGTTCGAATCCTGATCTGCCGATGACGAAAAGCCGAGACCGGATTTTAGAATTGTTCCGCCAGGCCACCGGCAGTTATGTGTCGGGCGAGGAAATTTGCCGTGATCTCGGAATCTCGCGAACTGCCGTCTGGAAACAGATTCGGCAATTGCGCGACCTTGGTTATGAAATTGAAGCGATTCCCTCCAAGGGCTACCGCCTGAAATCGACTCCCGATACTCTGATATCCTCTGCGGTTACGGCTGATCTTGGCACCGATGTTGTCGGCAAAAAAGTCATCTTTTTTTCACAGACTGATTCGACCAATCTACAGGCCCGCCTGTTGGCCGAGCAGGGGGCTGAAGACGGCACGGTTGTTATCGCCGATCAACAGAGTAGCGGCAAAGGCAGGATGGGGCGCTACTGGGTTTCTCCGGCTGGCGTCAATCTCTACCTCTCGGTTATCCTCCGTCCCGATATTCAACTCCGTAATGCCACCCAGATGACGTTCCTGACTGCTGTCGCTGTCGCTGAGGCGATTGAAGCTTCCGGTGAATTTTCCCCACAACTTAAATGGCCAAATGATGTCCTGCTGGGCGACAAGAAGATTGCCGGTTTGCTGAATGAGCTGAATGCAGAAACCGAGCAGATTCATTTCATGATTCTCGGCATCGGCGTTAATCTCAATATGACAGAAGAACAGTTTCCGGCTAATTTGCGCAGTCCGGCGACATCGCTTCTGGTTGCGGGCGGGGAGGTCGTGCCACGTCTCGATTTTGCCCGCAACCTGCTGCAGCGGATTGACCATCTTTATGCCCTTTACCTCGACCAGGGGTTTGCGCCGATTCTTTCGGGATGGGAGAAGCGCTGTAACATGCTTGGAAAAAAAGTCGAAGTTGATTATCAGCACAGCCGTTTGACCGGTACGGTCAAGGGGCTTGATGACGCCGGTGCCCTTTTGTTGCAGCTGCCCAACGGGGCTGAAGAGAGAGTTCTGGCTGGTGATGTGAGATTGCTCCCTTAAAGGAATAGAAGAGATGTTGCTTGTTATAGATGTTGGAAATACCAATACGGTTCTTGGCCTGTATCAGGGTGATGAGTTAAAGCGTGACTGGCGGTTGACGACCGACGAGAGCCGGACCGTTGATGAATATGCCATGCTGATTCATGAACTTTTCGGTTTATCACAACTGCACTTTACCGACATTGATGATGTGATCATTTCCTGTGTTGTCCCACCAATGCTGAATACCCTCGAGGGGCTTTGTTGCGATTATTTCAAACAGCAGCCTCTGATTGTCGGACCTGGAACCAAGACCGGCATGCCGATACTGTACGATAACCCCCGTGAGGTCGGCGCCGATCGGATTGTTAATGCTGTTGCCGCCTATGAAATCGTCAAATCGAGCCTGATTGTTGTCGATTTCGGCACGGCGACGACGTTCGATTACGTTTCGGAAAAAGGAGAATATCTTGGTGGCGCCATATCTCCGGGGTTGGTGGTTTCAGCCGAAGCTCTCTTCGATCGGGCCAGCAAGTTGCCAAGGGTCGAGTTTTCTCGCCCGCCGCAGGTGGTGGCAAAAAATACGGTGAACAGTATTCAGGCCGGACTTTTTTACGGTTATGTTGGCCTGGTTGATGGAATCGTCAACCGCATGAAGGATGAAGGGGGAGGGACACCCAAGGTCGTTGCAACCGGCGGATTGGCGACTTTGCTTGCCGATGCGTCTGAAACCATCGATATGGTTGAGCCAAAACTCACCCTGGAGGGGCTGCGATTAATTCATCGCCGTAATGAGGAGGCCGCCAGAAATTAGAGCATCGTCGGCAAACCGGTCTGTCCGTTCCATGTTTCAGCTTCGTTTCGATCAATAGACTCTAGCTATTGACTCGCAAACGGGCTAAAATCCGGTCTTGATCATTCTGGCGCCCGCAAGGAAAAATAATTCCGGCAGACTTCTGGACAGAGCTTTGACAGTCGACGGGGGGAATGCTAAAATGTCTAACCTTTTTCTGTGGTTATATCGCTTTTGAAGCTGCAACGAATTTAATGTGTCGATGACTATGCATCGACCTATCAAATACGGATGTTATCGAAAGGAGAAACAATGGGAAAGATCGACACCGCTAATCTTCGTAACGTAGGGTTTGTTGGCCAGGGGGATGCAGGTAAAACTTCCTTGGCCGAAGCAGTACTTTTTGCTTCTGGTATGACGGACCGGCTCGGTAAGGTTGACGAAGGTAACTCAAATTTTGATTTTGAAGAAGAAGAGATCAAACGTCGCATCACAATCAGTTCCAGCCTGCATCACGCTGACTGGAAAAATCATTCCCTGACTCTGATCGATACTCCCGGATACACAAACTTTTTGCATGATACCCGTTGCTGCATGAGCGCCATGGGCGGTATGGTCCTGGTTGT